>JBQMQB010000006.1:0-16979 GCA_052172715.1 Giesbergeria sp.
CCGGTGGACCAGGTGTAGCGCTCATACAGGTTGGGCGAGCGCGTCTTGTGCGCAAAGCCAAACTCGTAGGTAGCGTTGGCACTGGGGGTGTAGCGGGCTAGGGCGGTGACATCAATATTGCTGTCGCTGCGTTTGCGGTCACGGGCATTGAAGGCGTTGGCATCTTTGTCGTAGCTCGGGTTGTAGCCCTGCACAGCGCCGCTGTTGCTGCGCACATGGCTGCTGCGCAGGCCCAGTTGCGAGAGCCATTGCGGGTTCCAACGGGCTTCCCATTCGCCATACACGTCCACGCGGTCGCGCTGGCCATCGCGGATGTTCCAGAAGGTGTTGGGCGCCATGCCGCCGCCAGACGGCAGCCACCAGTCATTCAGGCTGTAGTTTTGCAACTCGGCGCCTGCGCGCAGGGTGTCGCGTGCCGACAAGGCCACATCGCCCTTGACCTGCAGGCCGGTGGTCTTGCCCTCGGTGTCCATGGGCATGCCCGGCACGTTGTTGGCGGCGCTGTACCAGAACTGCTTGTCATCGCCAAAATTCATGCTGTGGCGGGTTTTCTCGTGGTATGCGCGGGCCTGCAACTGGCCCCAGGTGAACTGGCCCTGGTAGCGCAGGTTGAACTGGTGGCTGTCGTTGCCGGTCATGTCCATGCGCTGGTTGGGGTAGTTTTGGTAGGGGATGTCCTGCAGGCCCAGGCGCATTTCGATCAGGTGCTCTTCACTGCGCACTGCATACGCCAGCGAATGGTTGCGGGTCTTGTAGCTCGACGATCCCACCTCGTCGCCGCCCAGCCACTGTGTGGGCTTGTTGTTGGCGGCAGGGCCAGCGGCCTTGAAGTCGCGCGCGGCCTTGTAGTTTTCGGACTGGGCCGTAGAGCCGTCGTAGCGCAGGCTCATCTGCTCAGTGGCAAAGGTGGCCGACAAGTTGGCGCCCATGCCCTTGCCGTTGCTGCGGTAGAAGGTACCGGCCTGGCCCTTGAGCAGGTGGCCCTGGCCGGGTTCGGCAAATTCTGGTGCGGGTGAGTTGACCTGGATGGTGGCGCCAATGCTATCGCCGCCCACGCTGACCGGGGTGACGCCGGCAAACATGAGCACGCTGCCCACGCGCGTGGGATCGATATACGACAGAGGTGGGTTCATGTGGTTGCCACAGGCAGACACCAGGTCCATGCCGTCCACTTGAATGCGCAGGCGGTCATCGGACATGCCGTGCACGCTGGGCAGGCTGGAGACGCCACCGGCGCCAAACAGGCTCACCCCGGGCAGGTTGCGCAGCAGGCTGGCAGTGTCGCTGCTGGCGGTGCGGCCCGAGTGCAGACTGTCGGTATCGGCCGCAGCGGCGCCCACGGGCTGCACGGCAGTCTTGGGTGCCTTGACGGTAATGGTCTGCAGCGCGGCATCTTGTGCCAGGGCCGCAAAGGGCAGGGCAGCGAGCAAGGCGCACAGCGGCACGAGCTTGTGGATGGATGCGGGCGCTTTGCGGGCAGAGGCGCGCGGACGCAGCGAAAGTAGGGAAGAGTGGCTCATACGAAGCAATCCAAAAAAAGCAAAGAAATGTGGGGCGGGCGCGCCCGAAGATTCCGCGCTTGTGCACGGAAATCCGAGGAAAACCGGGAGGGGTTTTTAGCTAAGCGCCGTTGGGGGCGCCTGCGCCGGCGGTCGCATGCTGCGCTCGCGCTGCTGCGCACGGGCGGCATTGCGCCATGTCGGCGGCGCATCGACCGTGGTGGGCAGCGCTACGGCTACCTGATTCAGTGGAATGGGCGCCAAGCCCAAACCGGCCACCACGCACACCGGGCAGCCCATGCCGGCCATGCCAATAGGCGCGTCGGAGTTGCCTGACTCTGTAGCGTTGGCGTTCTGAATGCTGCAAATTTCGCCCCATTGCAGCCAGCTCGACGCCTGCTGAGCCATGTGCTGATGGCTCAGTTGCACCATCCACAACTGCGCCAGAACGGCCAGCAGCGCAAGCAGGCTGGCGGCTCGGAAGCGGCGGGGGGATGGGCGAGGCGCTGTCACAGAACGGTATTGTGCGTGGCTGCCTGCGACATACGCTTACACGGCCGCGCAAGTGCCGTGTTCATTTGATTTGCATCAAGCCGAACACCCAACTCTGTAGCGGGCATGTGGGCAATAGTCTTCAGGTACGCTTGGCTTTTGCTTGCGAAACTAGCACGCCCAAATCCAACTGCCTGTGCCTCTTGACCTCTCCCGCATTCGCGCCGTCAGTCTTGATCTTGACGACACGCTGTGGCCCGTGTGGCCGACCATTGCGCGCGCCGAAGCCCAGCTGCAGCAATGGTTGGCGCGCCATGCTCCGGCGACCCACCGGTTGACCGCGCAGCCGGGCGTACGCCAGGCACTGCGCGCACAGGCGCTGCACACCTTGCCCGGTAGCGCGCACGACATGAGTGCGCTGCGCCAGGAAGCGATACGCCTGGCCCTGGCGCAGGCGGGAGAAGATCCAGCGTTGGCGGCCGAAGCATTTGAAGTTTTCCTGGCGGAGCGCCAGCGCGTCGACCTTTTCGAGGATGCATTGCCCGCCCTCGAATTTCTGAGCCAACGCTATCCGCTCATTGCGCTGTCCAACGGCAATGCGGACGTTGTCCGTGTGGGGTTGGGGCGGCTGTTTGCCGGCAGCGTCGGTGCCCGCGATGTGGGCTGTGCCAAGCCTGATCTGCGGATGTTCCAGCGTGCCGCGGAGCTGGCGGGCGTGCCTATCCAGAGCGTGTTGCACATTGGCGATGATGCGCACCACGATGGCGTTGGCGCGCTCAGTGCGGGCATGCAGCTTGCCTGGCTGAACCGAGCCGGAAAGCCTTGGGAGCACCCCACCCTGGTGCCGCACCTCACCGTCACTGGGTTCGATGCGTTGTGTGCCCACTTCGGCGAATGATCGCCCCACTTATTGAAAGTCCTACGTCAATGTCGCTCACCATCTACGGAATTGCCGCCTCAAGGGCCATCCGCCCGCTCTGGGCTGCCACGGAACTTGGCCTCGAATTCGAGCATGTGCCGCTGCGCTACCAGGAGGGCGGCACCCACACTCCCGATTTCCTCGCGCTCAATCCCAACGGGCATATCCCGGTCGTGTTCGACAGGCGGCCCGAAGGTGATGTGGTGTTGTGGGAGAGCATGGCCTGCACCCTCTATCTGGCGCGCCACCATGGCACGCCCGATGGGGTCGGCATTACACCCGCATCGCCGCAGGAAGATGCGCAGGCACTGCGCTGGAGCTTCTGGACCATGACCGAGTTGGAAAACGACGCATTGACGGTGCTCATGCACCGCCGCGCTATGCCAGAAGACCGGCGCAAACCCGAGCTGGCGAGCGCGGCTGAAAAACGCTTGGTGGCGCCCTTGGGTGTGCTAGAGACCGAACTTGTAGCCCAGCGGGATGTGGGCAATGCCTGGCTGGCTGCGACACGTTTTACTGTGGCGGACCTGTGCGTGGCCAGCGTGCTCGCCTGGGCCCTGCCTGCGCGCGAGCTGCTGGCGGCGCACCCGGCAAGTGCCGAGTGGTTGGACCGCTGCCTGGCACGCCCGGCACAGCAGGCCGTGCGTGAAATGGCGCACCGACATTGAATCAGCGGTCTAAATACTCCTAAAAATATAGCTGCTAACGCTTATAGGATAACCGAAAGCGCGATATTTAATGAATAAATTCACTGGCCGTGGGCTACGTCAGCGCACTCAGCGCAGCACCAGCACAGGAATATGCGAATGCGTCAGCACATGCTGGGTTTCGCTGCCCAGCAGCAGGCGCTTGATGCCTTTGCGCCCGTGCGAGGCCATGACGATCAGATCGCACTTGTGCTTCTTGGCCGCGGCAATCACAGCTTCTGCCACCAGATCCGACTTCGCCACCACGGCCTTCACTGTGACACCTTGCGCGCTGGCCTGAATTTTGATGCCATCGACCAGATCCTGGGCCGCCGCCGTCCATTGCGCTTCGATGTGCTTGATGTCTTTGAGGTCGACGGGCAGACCGCCTTCCATGTAGCTGCGCGGGTAACGCGGCACCACCTTGAGTGCCACCAGAGTGGCGCCTAACGAAACTGCAAGCTCCGTGGCGCTTTGCACGGCCTTGTTGGAAAGCTCAGAGCCATCGGTGGCCACGAGAATGCGCTGGTACATGGTGGGGTCTCCTGATCGATAAGACGATACAGCGTAGGCTTGGACCTTGCTAGCGCGATTGATGAATGTCAATTTCGCGCAAGTGGTCTAAGGTAAGCTTGCGGTATGTCAACAAACGTATCGGAATCGCTCTGCGCGTCCGCCGCATTGCCTCTAGGAGGTTTGCGGCGTTTCGAGTCCGACAGGCCCTTAGGGGCCGTTGACGATTCCGCCGGTCAAGCGGGAGACGACTTGCTGGACGATCCTGCTGAGTGGGTTGCGTTTGGGCGCCCCACGCAAGGCCTGCCGGGCGGATCCTGCTGGGAGTCGCATGTGGTCATTGAGGGCATGCACTGCGCCGCCTGCGCGCTGACCATTGAAGATGCACTGCGCGGCATTCCTGGTGTGGAGCAGGTCGATGTGAGTGCGGCGACGCAGCGCGCACGTGTGGTGTGGGATGCCACTGCCACTCGGCCATCCGATTGGTTCGCGGCCGTGCGCCGTGCCGGGTACCGTGCACTGCCCGCAGCAGACGCGCAGGCGCGCGAGCAGCGTGTGCGTGAGAACCGTCGAGCCCTGTGGCGCTGGCTGGTGGCCGGGTTCTGCATGATGCAGGTGATGATGTACGCATGGCCCGCCTACATCGCGCAGCCCGGAGACCTTAGCACTGAAATGGAGGCGCTGCTGCGCTGGGCCTCCTGGGTCATCACGCTGCCAGTGGTGCTGTTTGCCTGTGGCCCCTTTTTCACCAGTGCGCTTGCCGATATTCGCCACCGCCGCATCAGCATGGACTTGCCTGTGGCGCTGGGCATGGCCATTACCTTCTGTGTGAGCACTTTGGGTACTTTCAACCCGGCGGGCATGTTTGGCCGCGAGGTGTATTTCGACTCGCTCACCATGTTTGTGTTCTTCTTGCTGACCGGGCGTTGGCTGGAGTTGCGTCTGCGCGACCGCACCGCGGGGTCGCTTGAAGCAGTGATGAACCGGCTTCCCGACAGCGTCGAGCGGCGTGCTGCCGATGGCAGCTTCGAGCGCGTCACCGTGCGCCGCCTTGTCGTGGGCGACGTGGTGCGCGTGCTGCCGGGCGAGGCATTCCCCTCAGACGGTTGCGTGCTGTCGGGCAACACTCGGGTGGACGAATCGCTGCTCACCGGCGAATCGGCACCACGCTGGCGCGCACCGGGGGAATCCGTGTCTGCCGGCAGTGTGAATCTTGAGGCGGCGGTGCAAGTGCAGGTGGTGCGCCTGGGGGCCGACACCCGCTTTGGCGAAATTGTGGCGCTGATGGAGAGCGCTTCTCTGCAGAAACCGCGGCTGGCGCAGCTTGCCGACCGGGTGGCGCGGCCGTTTCTGGTCTTTGTGCTGCTGGCAGCCTTGGCGGCCGTGGCCTGGTGGTGGCCGCAGGATCCTCAGCACGCGCTTATGGTGGCGGTGTCGGTGCTGATCGTGACATGTCCCTGCGCGCTGTCGTTGGCGACGCCGGTGGCCATGCTTTCAGCTGCCGGTGCTCTGGCTCGTGAAGGCGTGCTGGTGCGCAACCTTCAAGCGCTTGAGACGCTCGCTGCCATCGACACCGTGGTGTTCGACAAGACCGGTACGTTGACCCACGATGGCATGGCGCTGCGCCACACGGAGGCGGTGGGTGAGCTGCCTGCAGCGCAGGCATTGGTGCTGGCAGCGGCTTTGGCGCAGCATTCGCTGCACCCCGCGTCGCGCGCCCTGGTGGCAGCGGCAGGGCACGCAAGCGTTCCAGCCAGCCCGATCTGGGAGATCGACGAAGTGACCGAGACACCGGGACGCGGCTTAAGCGCGCGGGTCCGCTTGCTGAATGCACCGGGCGAAGCGCGCACGCTGCTGTTGGGTTCTGCTGGCCACGTGGGCGTTTCGCCACCCGAGCGCGATTGCGTTCAGGTGTGCATGGCCTGGGCCGACGCGGGTATGCCTGCCCGTTTGTGCGCCCGTTTTGAATTTGAAGAGCAATTGCGCAGTGATCTGCAGGCGTCACTGCGGGCGTTGGACCGCGCTGGCATTGCGGTACAGGTGCTTTCGGGCGATCGGGCGGCGTCGGTGGCCCGGGTGGCGCGGCGCGCCGGTATCCAAGCCTGGCGAGGCGACTGCTCCCCAGCCGACAAGCTTCAAGCCCTGGCCGCTCTGCAGGCGCAGGGTCATCGCGTGGCCATGGTGGGTGATGGGCTTAATGACGGCCCGGTGCTGGCAGCGGCGCATGCATCCTTTGCCTTTGGCAGCGCCGTGCCGCTGGCACGTCTGCGCTCGGATTTCGTGGTGCTCGGGGGCCATCTGCCCTTGATTGCACAGACCACACTTCTGGCCCGCAAGACGCTGCGCATCGTCCGGCAAAACCTCTGGTGGGCGGCTGGCTACAACGCCGTGAGTGTTCCGTTGGCCATTGCGGGGTTTATGCCAGCCTGGCTTGCCGGTCTCGGCATGGCGGCAAGTTCTTTGCTGGTGGTGCTTAATGCTGCCCGCCTGTCACGGGGGCTGCCCGCGCTAGACGCGCTGCAAGCTCGGGTATCCGCACACAGCGGTTTGCTTGAAAACGCGCCTGCGAGCGCCTGATTCCAAGGGTTCACCATGGACATTCTCTATTTGTTGGTGCCGCTTTCCGTGGCTCTGGTGTTGCTGATCCTGCTAGGGCTGTGGTGGGCTGTCTACCGCGGTCAATTTGAGAATGTGGACCAGGAAGCAGAGCGAATTCTTCGAGAAAATTGACGTCAGTCAAAACCACTACTAGCAATCAGGTTAATATTTTGAAGACTTCCAAAGGTATCCGATGACTCCTTCAATAAAAGCAGATGCTGCGCACTACAACGACACCGTAGTACGACAGTTTTCCATCATGGCCGTGGTGTGGGGTGTGGTTGGCATGCTGGTCGGCGTGATCATTGCGTCCCAGCTTGCTTGGCCCGAACTTAACTTCGGCATCCCGTGGTTGAGCTATGGGCGGCTCCGCCCTCTGCACACGAACGCGGTTATTTTTGCCTTTGGCGGCTGTGCACTTATCGGCACCAGCTATTACGTGGTGCAGCGTACATGCCAGGTGCGCCTGTTTGGTGGGCGACTGGCAGCGTTTACGTTCTGGGGCTGGCAGCTGGTCATTCTGGCCGCCGCCATCAGCTTGCCACTGGGCTACAACACCAGTAAGGAGTACGCCGAACTCGAGTGGCCCATTGACATCCTGATCACGCTGGTCTGGGTGGCTTATGCCATCGTGTTCTTCGGCACCATCGGAATTCGCAAGGTGCGGCACATCTATGTGGCGAACTGGTTCTACGGCTCCTTCATTCTGGCTGTGGCGATGCTGCACCTGGTGAACAGTGCCGAGATTCCGGTGAGCTTCATGAAGAGTTATTCGGCCTACGCCGGTGTGCAAGACGCCATGGTCCAGTGGTGGTACGGTCACAACGCTGTGGGCTTCTTCCTCACGGCAGGCTTCCTGGGCATGATGTATTACTTCATTCCCAAACAGGCAAACCGCCCGGTTTACAGCTACCGCCTGTCTATCGTCCACTTCTGGGCGCTGATCTTCACCTACATGTGGGCGGGCCCACACCATCTGCACTACACCGCGCTGCCTGACTGGACGCAATCTGTGGGCATGGTGTTCTCGCTCATCCTGCTGGCTCCCAGCTGGGGCGGCATGATCAACGGCATGATGACGCTCTCGGGCGCATGGCACAAACTGCGTGACGATCCGATCCTGCGCTTCCTGATCGTGTCGCTGTCGTTCTACGGCATGTCTACTTTTGAAGGCCCGATGATGGCCATCAAGACCGTCAATGCGCTCTCCCACTACACCGATTGGACGGTGGGCCACGTGCACTCCGGCGCGCTCGGTTGGGTGGGTCTGATCACCATGGGCTCGCTCTATTACTTGATCCCGCGCCTCTTCGGTCGCGAAAAGATGCATTCCATTAAGGCGATCGAAGTGCACTTTTGGCTGGCGACGATCGGCATCGTGCTCTATATCGCTGCCATGTGGATTGCGGGTGTGATGCAGGGCCTGATGTGGCGCGCAGTCAATACCGATGGCACGCTCACCTACACCTTTGTAGAGAGCGTCAAGGCGACGTACCCCTTCTACGTGATCCGCGTGGCCGGTGGTGTGTTGTACCTGACGGGCATGCTCATCATGGCCTGGAACGTATGGCGCACCGCTATTGCAGGGCGCTCGGTCAGCGTTGCCATCCCGGCAATCAAAACTGCCCACGCCTGAATCCCGGAGTTCACGAATGTCTCAAAACAACAATGCATCCAAGGGTTTCACCCATGAAAAGGTGGAAACCAACAACTTCCTGATGATCGTGCTGATCATTCTGGTGATTTCGATCGGTGGCCTGACTGAAATCGTGCCGCTGTTTTTCCAGAAATCTACGACCGAGCCCATCAAGGGCCTTATGCCCTACACGGCGCTGCAGCTGAAGGGGCGCGACATCTACCAGCGCGAGGGTTGCTACAACTGCCATTCGCAAATGATCCGGCCTTTTCGCGCGGAAACGCTGCGCTATGGCCACTACTCGGTGGCGGGGGAGTTCGTCTACGACCATCCATTTCAGTGGGGCAGCAAGCGCACGGGTCCGGACCTGCACCGCGTGGGTGGTAAGTACAGCGACGAATGGCACCGCATTCACCTGAACAACCCACGCGATGTGGTGCCCGAATCCAACATGCCCGCCTATTCTTGGCTCGATACAGCCATGCTCGATCCGGAGGATGTCGCACCGAACATGAGAGCGCTGCGCAGGGTGGGTGTTCCGTATACCGATGAAGAGATCGCTGCGGCGCCCGAGGCAGTGAAGGGCAAGACCGAAATGGACGCCGTAGTGGCCTACCTGCAGGTGCTGGGCCGCGCGCTCAAGTAGGGAGCACACCATGGACATCACCACTTTGCGCATCGTGTTCACGCTGCTTTCGTTTGCGTGTTTCATTGGCATCGGTGTGTGGGCTTTTTCCCGCAGCAACCGGGAGCGATTTGAAGAAGCCGCGCAACTGCCTTTCGAACAAGACTGATCTCTACCAGAACGAGAACATCCCATGAGTGACTTCACCCACAATTTCTGGTCAATCTATGTCGCAGCCCTGTCGCTGGCCGGAATCTTCGGTTGCCTGCTGCTGCTGTGGATCACGGCACGCAAGAAAGTCGACTCTGCTGCCGACAACACCACAGGCCATGTCTGGGACGAGGACCTGACGGAAATGAACAACCCCATGCCACGGTGGTGGATGTGGTTGTTTGTCATCACCATTGTCTTCAGCCTGGGTTACCTGGTGTTCTATCCGGGGCTTGGCAGCTTTGCCGGTACGAGCGGCTGGACCGAGCTCAAGGAGTACCAGGAAGAAATGCAAAAGGGCGAAGCTGAAATTGCACCGGTGTACGCCCGTTTTGTCTCCATGACACCTGAGCAACTTGCAGGCGACGCACCAGCCATGGCAATTGGCGAACGTTTGTTCATGAACAACTGCGCGCAATGCCATGGCTCTGACGCGCACGGCAGCAAAGGTTTCCCCAACCTGACCGACGCCGATTGGCTCCATGGTGGGTCGCCCGAGAAAATCAGCGAAACGTTGCACGGTGGACGCGTCGGCGTGATGCCTCCCATGGCAGCAGCCGTTGGCACGCCAGAAGACGTGCGCAACGTGGCCCACTATGTGCTCAGTCTCTCCGGCGGGCCACACGATTCGGTGCGTGCAGCTCTGGGTAAGCCCAACTTCGCCGCTTGCGCCGCCTGCCACGGCATGGATGGCAAGGGCAATCAGGCGATTGGCGCCCCCAATCTGACCGACGACATTTGGTTGCATGGGTATGGCGAGGCGGCCATCATCGCCATGGTGAACAACGGCAAAGTCAATGAGATGCCGGCGCAAGTGGGCAAACTTACCGAACCTCAGCTCAAGGTACTGACAGCGTATGTCTGGGGCAAGTCCAATCAACCTGCCGCAGCAACCCGCTAGCACAGGGAAAGGGCCCGGAAAATGAGGATCGCATACAAGTGGATCTCAAGGCCGGGTTTCCTTTTTTAGTCTCGATAAGCAGCGGAGAGTCTCTTGCTGTGTCCGATTACTCTGTTTTCTGATCTTTCCAAAGAACCCATCGCATGAACACCCCTGGCGAGAAGCCGCGCAAGGTTATTCCAATCACTCCCGTGGCGGGCGGTCCTGCGGCAAACAGCGGTGCCGGATCCCTTTATGAGGCGCAGAAGAAGGTGTATCCGCGGTCCATCAGCGGGTTCTTTGCGCGCTGGCGCTGGGCCATGGTGTTCATTACCCAGGCCGTGTTCTATGGCCTGCCCTGGCTGGAATGGGGCCAACGCCAGATGGTGTTGTTCGATCTCGGTGCGCGCCGCTTCTACATGTTTGGCTTGGTGCTGTACCCGCAGGATTTCATCTACCTGACCGGTCTGCTCATTATTTCTGCCTTGTCGCTGTTTCTGTTCACTGCGGTAGCAGGTCGGCTCTGGTGCGGGTTTGCCTGTCCACAAACGGTCTACACCGAGATGTTCATGTGGATCGAGCACAAGGTTGAGGGTGAGCGAAGCGCACGCCTGCGACTGGACAACGGCCCTTGGACCTTCGAGAAAATTTGGAAAAAGTCGCTCAAGCAAACTCTGTGGGTCCTGATTTCAGTTTGGACAGGTTTTACCTTCGTCGGCTATTTCGTGCCTATTCGCCAGCTTGGTGCAGAGTTGCTGGCGTTCCAAGGCAGTTGGCAAATGTTCTGGGTGTTCTTCTATGGTTTCGCAACCTATGGCAATGCCGGCTTCCTGCGTGAGCAGGTGTGCAAGTACATGTGCCCGTACGCGCGCTTTCAAAGCGCCATGTTCGACAAGGACACGTTGATCGTCACCTACGACGAAGCACGCGGTGAACCGCGCGGACCGCGCATCAAAACGGTGGATTACAAAGCCAAGGGTCTGGGCGACTGCATTGACTGCACCTTGTGCGTGCAGGTATGCCCAGTGGGTATCGACATCCGCGACGGACTGCAGTACGAATGCATTGGCTGTGGTCTGTGCGTGGACGCCTGTAACAGCGTGATGGACAAGATGCACTACCCAAGCGGGTTGATCCGTTTTTCCACCCAGAACGCTGTGGCAAAGGGCTGGGGCAAGGCGGAGATCTTCCGCCACGTCCTGCGTCCGCGTGTGCTTATCTACACCAGCATTCTTGTGGCACTGTGCCTTGGCATGCTGGCAAGCCTTGTGACGCGGACGCCGTTTAAGGTGGATGTAGTGCGAGACCGGGCGGCGCTGTCGCGCATCGTGGCCGGGGGGAAGCTTGAGAATATTTACAGGCTTCAGATCATGAACGCCACCGAAACCACGCACCGCTACCGCATCAGCGCATCAGGGCTCGACGGGATCGAGTTGGCCTCGGAGCCGGAATTTGAGATTGAGGCTGCACAGTCGCGTTGGGTGCCGGTCAATCTGCGCATCCCCTATGGATCGGCCCAGCCCGGGTCGCATCCGGTGCATTTTGATATCGAAGCTGTGGGTACGAATGCGCGTATTCAAGAAAAATCGGTTTTTCTGGTGCCGCGTTGAGCAGAACCGAATTGACCACCGACCCCTGCTTACTTTCTTGATTGGCTCACTATGACCAACGCGTTTCCTTCTGACATTTCCAAGCCAGAGCCTTGGTGGAAATTCGGCTTTGTCTGGCTCATCTTTGGTGGCCCCGCAGTGGTCGTGGTGGCATCGTTCATTACGCTGTGGCTTGCCATCCGAACGCCTGACCCCGTGGTCGATGAAAACTACTACCAGCATGGTATTTCCATCAACAAAACGCTTGCCGCGCAGGAGCAGGCCCTTACTCCGGCGATGCAGGGTCGAAACCACGCTGCAACACCGGCTAAAAATGTGCCGCGCTGAACTATGCCGTCCGTAACCACCGTACAAGAAAGTAAGCTGATGTTGACCCAACGCCTGATGTGGATTGCATGGCCCGCCTTTTTGATGGCTGGCGTGCTCGAGATGCTGGTTTTTGCCTTCGTTGATCCGAGCGACCTGCACTGGTCCGGTCAGCCGATCGGGGTCTCACGCGAAGGGATTTATACGCTGGCGTTCTTCCTTTTCTGGGCCATAACGGTCGCGTCCAGCGCGTTGACTACCTTGCTTTCATTTTCGCCCTTCGAGGTAAATCGCTGTCCTGTGCCCAACAGCGAGCGTCCGGATGCTTGCCGCAAGACGCATTTGCCTACTTGATCCGCTCCAGGAAGTTCCACATATGGCAAACACCGCAGCGCCCATTCTTTTTCCTTTTTCAACCTGCGATTTCTGTGATTTGCACAAAGCAGACGACAGTGGGATCTTTCGTGTGCTACCGCCAGGCTTTGCCTCCTACGGAGGCAGGCACGTATTTGCCGGCCCGGTCAGCACCGTGAAATGCTTTGAAGACAACGTCCTGGTGAAGGCGGCGCTGGATACCCCTGGCGAAGGCCGTGTTCTGGTGGTTGACGGAGGTGGCTCGCTGCGCCGCGCCTTGGTGGGCGGCAACCTTGCCGCTGCTGCAGCCCGCAATGGATGGGCTGGAATCGTGGTCGATGGCTGCGTACGCGATGCAGCAGAACTGGCTGCTGCAGCCGTGGGGATTCGCGCATTGGGCCTTATGCCCCTACCCACCATCAAGCGTGGCGAAGGGCAGCGCGATGTTGCGATTCAAGTTCGAGGGGTCTGGGTGCGACCTGGCGATTGGTTGTATTCCGATGAGGACGGCATGGTGGTCAGCACCGTCGCCCTACACATGGCCTGAGTGCAGCGCAGTGGCCACTCGAACTTTGCAAGTGCTTCAACGCTGAAATCGTTCGCCATTGAAGTAGGCGCCAGTAGGCGCTGCAGGATTTGGCTCTCAGAGCACTGCGAAGAGCTTTTCCCGCAATTCCGGAAGGCGCTTGTGGCCTGTCGCGTTGGTTTCCAGTGCAGTGGCCCATGCGCTATAGACATCGCGAAGCTCGCTGCTGGTGTGGCTGTTGAAAATAGATTCAATCAGGCTGATACGGTTGTGGTGGCCGAATATGCTGTTCACCGTATTTGTCATGAAATTGCGTGCCATTTCGAGATCTTTGGCTGAGCGTGTCTCGACAGGTGGCAGCACCGCCAGCCAGTCCGTGGACGCTGACGTAAGCGGGGCAGTGGGATGCGACGGGGCCGCTGCCTGCGCGACGTTGGCAACTGGCACTGCCTTCATCTCTACACAGTTGCGGTCGATGAGCTCGTTGAGGTACTGCGCGAGGTCGCGGTCCCCCACGAAGGGAGCCAGATCTACACCCGTACGGTGGCCGTCGATCAGCACCAGAAGACGCCGGGCCAATGGCGAAAGCCCAAGCGAGCGCGACGTGATTTCCTGGTGGCCAATCTCGGATTTGGAGAAAACGGCGGAGTTGAAGTCAACAGTCGTGTTGGGCATTGCGCCTACATCCTTTTACAAATGAAGTGTCTCTGTCGATATTGGTGCGTGGCAGCGTGATGTGTACTGGGGTTTTCACTAGCATTATAAGAAGATGTTGTTGGTTGAGATTATTTTGGTGCTCGGCATGGCGGGCTGTACGGTTGCGTCCTGTGGACCTTTTGGCGTAAAAAACGAAAGCACCAACGGATCAAATTCGACACACTCCTAGAATTCTTCTCGTTCCCCCTCGTTCCCCCTCGTTCCAACTGTTTCACTCGCGTCCGCGCTATGCACAACCCTCGCCGCCCTGATGTGTTGCCCATGCGCGATGGTGTGAATCCAAGTTGCGTGGCCATGCCATCGTCAGGTTCGGGTTTGATGCTCGATTTCCTGTGCGCCAAGCTCCCGAAAGTGACGCGCCAGGAGTGGGCGCAGCGTATGCAGGCCGCAGAAGTGGTCGATGAGCATGGCGAGACTGTGTGGCCCGACAGGCGTTTTGAGCCGGGGTTGCGGCTTTTCTATTACCGCAGCCTTGAGAGCGAGCCAGCGCCGCCAGGGAGCGAGAGGGTGCTGTACCGTGACGAACACCTGATCGTGGCCGACAAACCGCATTTCATGCCAGTGACGCCGTCAGGGCGCTACTTGCACCGCAGCCTGTTGGTGCGCCTCAAGCGAACGCTTGGCCTCAGCGAGCTGTCGCCCTTGCACCGCATTGACCGCGACACTGCCGGGCTGGTGTTGCTGTCGGTTCAGCAGCGCACCCGGGGTGCCTACCAGGCGCTGTTTCGTGACCGCGATATTGCCAAGGTATATGAAGCGATTGCACGCCCTGCGCCCGCTGGCACATTGCCTGCCCAGCGTGCCAGCCGCATCGAGGAGAGCGCGCAGTTCTTTCGCATGCACGAGGTGCAGGGGCCAGCCAACAGCCTCACGCACATCGATGTGTTGGAAACCGGAAGGCACTGGGCGCGCTACCGTCTGCAGCCAGTGACGGGCAAACGCCACCAGTTGCGCGTGCACATGGCCGCCCTTGGCTTGCCGCTGCGAAACGACGCTTTTTACCCCGAAATCAACGATCCACCTGAGGGCGATTGGTCTCGGCCGCTGCAATTGCTGGCGCGTTCGCTGGCGTTTACCGACCCGCTGACGGGCCAGGCACGCGTTTTCTTCAGCGAGCAATCGCTGTTGCCGCTGGATGAACCCTGAAGATGCGTGTTTGCCCGTGCATCTTCTTGCTATAAAACATATAGCTTTAGATTGATGACGGGTAAGCGGGGGGCGGCAAAAACACCTAAAAACTAGGTGCAGAAAAAAATGGTACCTCTTCGCCTGTTCTAGGATGTTCAAAGGCCAGTCTCGTGGCGTGCAGCAGCAGGCGCGGCGCGCTGTCCGCCTGGCCATACAGAGCATCACCGAGGATGGGGTGGCCAATGGCTGCCAAGTGCACGCGCAACTGGTGGGTGCGCCCTGTCAGCGGCGCCAGTTCCAGGCGGGTGCTGTCATTGCTTGCCTCCGTTCCCAGCGTGCGCCATTGCGTCTGGCTCGGTTTTCCGCGCGCCAGGTCGATGACGCGCAGGGGTCTTCGCTCCCAATCCGCAGCAATCGGCAGGTCGATGGTGGCCCAGCCTGAGCTGTTTGGCTCACTACGCAGTTCGCCTTGCACGATGGCCTGGTAGCGTTTGTGGACCCGTTGTTCGGCAAAGGCCGCAGAGAGCAGGCGCTGCACACTGGGGCTGCGCGCCATCAGCACCAAGCCAGAAGTCGCCTGGTCAAGGCGGTGCACCACCAGCGCATCGGGCCAGCGGCATTGCGCGCGTCGGCTCAGGCAGTCGCTCTTGTCGGGGCCACGCCCTGGGACGCACAGCAGGCCTGAGAGTTTTTCCAGAACCAGAAGATCGCCATCTTCAAACACGGCGTGCACCGGCGCTTCTGGCACATCGGACGCTTGAAACTCAGTCATCGCCGTGGGTCAGTCGCTGCACCGTCTCGCAGAACTCCTCGACATCATTGGGCTTGTGGATCAGCGCACGTGCACCTGCTTCTTTCGCTGCGGCTTCGATGTCCTGCGTGACGTAGCCTGACGCCAGCGCAACCGGCAAATCAGGGTGCAATTTTTGCGCCTCGCGCAGCAGGTCGAGCCCGGAAAAACCGGGCATGTTGTAGTCGGTAACCAGCAAGTCGTAGTCCCACGGCGCGTCTGCGAGTGCCGCAAGCGCGGCACGCGGATCGGTGAAGCCGCTCACCTTGTAGCCGCGTCGGCGCAGCAGTCGCTGCACCAGAAAGACCAGAGCTTCGTCGTCGTCGACGTACATGATGTGGCGCTGCGGTCTGTCGTTTGTCGCCTCGGTTGCCA
This sequence comes from Giesbergeria sp., assembly GCA_052172715.1. Lineage (GTDB taxonomy): Bacteria > Pseudomonadota > Gammaproteobacteria > Burkholderiales > Burkholderiaceae_C > Simplicispira. Next base: position 15,865 of record JBQMQB010000006.1, read on the forward strand.
GCGGTGTGGGGGCGCTGGTATCGAAAGCTGGCGCGGGCACACTGTCGTCGGCCGCCGGGAAGTACAGCGTAAAGCAACTGCCTTCACCCGGCGTGCTGCGCACATCCACCGCGCCGCCGTGCGCGCGCATCACCCCATGTACAACCGCAAGACCGAGCCCTGTGCCCTGGCCGACGGGTTTGGTGGTGAAGAAAGGCTCAAAGACGCGCGCCAGCGTGTCCGGGTCGATACCGGGGCCGCTGTCGCGCACGATGACGGTGACATAGCGACCGGGTTCAAGCCCCAGGCGCTCGCAAGTGCGGGTGTCCGGGAGCGAGGCATGCGCTTGCACCGCGACGTGGCCCCGGCGCCCGGCAATGGCCTGAATGGCGTTGCTGCACAAGTTCAGCACCGCCTGTTCCACCTGGGTGGCATCGGCCAAAACCGCGGGCAGAGTGCTGGAGACGCGCACCTGCAGCTCCACTGTGGGTGGCAGGGTGACGCGCAGCAAGCGCTCGGTGTCGTGCAGCACCGTTTCGAGGCGCACGGGCGCACGCCGTGGTGGCTCATTGCGGCTGAAGGTCAAGATCTGACGAACCAAGTCGCGGGCGCGTCGACCGGCCTTGGCAATTTCGCGCAGGCTCTCTTGCGCGGGGGAGTCTGGCAGGCAGTCTGCCCGCGCCAGCTCCACGTTGCCCAGAATCGCGCTGATGATGTTGTTGAAGTCGTGCGCAATGCCGCCGGCCATGGTGCCTACGGCCTGCATCTTGTGCGATTCGCGCAATTGCAGCTCAAGTTCGCTGCGCCGCTCTTCTGCACGTTTGTGGGCGGTGAGGTCGCGGGCAAACACGGTGGTGGTGTCGCCCTCGGCGTGCTGTTCGAATGACACACTCACTTCTACCGCCAGCTCACGTCCGCTCGCGGTTAGCGCCGTCATTTCGCCCAGCATTGCTTGTGTGGTGAGCGGCGCAAACATCAGGGCGTCCGCTGCTTTGGGTAAAAAGCGATCCAGCGGACTGCCCATTGCGTCGCTGGCGGCACACTGAAACAGGGCTGCAGCGGTGGGGTTGAACACAGTGATGCGCCGGTGGTGGTCGACGCAAATGATGGCATCGAGTGCCGAGTTGATGACGGCC
>JBQMQB010000006.1:17079-20461 GCA_052172715.1 Giesbergeria sp.
AGCGGGCGATCGTCTTCGTGCGGTTGAAAAGAGCGGTGCGCCATGGGGTTGGCCTGCACCACCATGTCGTGCGCATCAATCACCATGAGGGCCAATGGCACGCTGGTAAACAGCGCTTCGAAGCGATCTGAGGCGCTCTCGGCTGCTGCCTGGCTGTAGCGCAGTACCTCGTTTTGTGCCTCCAACTCGGCCTGCGAAGTGCGCAACTGGGCGATCAGTTTGGCTACCGGCCCTGAGGGACGCACTGGCTGGCTGCGACGTTCCTGTGCAGGCCATTGGGACGTATCCGACTCGGATGCAGCCGGGTCGGCTTTGCGCATCAGGAAGGAGAGGTCAGGTTTGGTCATGGTGCGTGGACCTTGGGCGCGTCGCCCGCACGGGGCGGGAATAACGCACCAGTGTACCTGCCGACTTCTGCGTTCGGGCCTTAACAAAGGTTAACGCGCCAAGTCTGCCAAAGCGAAACACTGAGGCCGTTGAGCGTTCTTCGTTTTCTGAGATACACCATGAAGCCTTTTTGCAACCGAGATGTCTTGGCTCAAGCCTGGTCGTTGTTTTCGCCCCCTGGTGCACAACGTGTTTTGGGGTGCCCGAAGTGATGAAAAGCCCCTTACCAAAATCGATCACCATCCCGATGACGCCGATACCCCGACGTGCGTTCTTGGGTAGTGCCATGGCTTGGGGCGCCGGGGCGCTGGCAGCACCGGCGCGGGCTGGTGAGCCCCTGGCCGCCCGCATGCCTGCTTCGATGAAAACACCGGGCGCTGCAGATCTGCCGTATGGACAGCCGTCTATGCAGCAGCAAAACGTCGTGCGACGTGAGCACCAGGAGGCGGGGTTTTCTGTCTGGCGTACGCCGCTGCAGCACCAGCGCGGCATCATCACTCCCAGTGGGCTGCACTTTGCCGTGCACCACAGCGGGATACCGGATGTTGAGGCCGACAGGCACTCGCTCATGATCCATGGGTTGGTCAAGAAACCTCTCCAGTTTGACCTGGAGCGGTTGCAGCGCTACCCCATGGTCAGCCGCATCCATTTTCTGGAGTGTGCAGGTAACTCCGCAGCCAATGCCCTGTCGCCCTTCGCGCTGGATCAGACTTTGGGTGAGATCGCGGGTGAGGTGTCGTGCTCGGAATGGACCGGTGTGCCTTTGTCGTACCTGCTCCATGAGGCGGGCTTGCAGGACACCGCCCGCTGGGTGGTCGCCGAAGGTGCCGATGCTGGCTCGCATACCCGCAGTCTGCCTTTGAAGGCGCTGCTCCAGGATGCAATGGTGGCGCTGTACCAGAACGGGGAGCGCCTGCGGCCTTCCCAAGGCTACCCCATGCGCTTGTTCATGCCGGGGTGGGAGGGCAATGTCAATGTGAAATGGCTGCACCGGCTGGAGGTGACCGACGCTCCGGCCTACTCCAAGGATGAGTCGGGCCTGTACACGCAGGTGCTGGCTGATGGACGGATTGAGCGGTTTGCTTTCCACATGGACGTTAAATCGGTCATCACCCAACCCTCTGGCCTGCAGGCTTTGCCGGAGCCAAAGGGGTTCTTCGAGATGGCCGGGCTTGCTTGGTCAGGGCATGGCCGCATTGCGCGGGTCGATGTTTCGGTGGATGGCGGCGTCTCCTGGTCTTCTGCGCAGTTGCACGGCCCGGTGCTTGACCGCGCTTTCACGCGCTTTTCGTTCCCATGGCGGTGGGAGGGGCGCAAGGCGGTGCTGATGAGCCGCGCGATTGACGAGCATGGGCGGGTGCAGCCTTTGCGCAGTGAATGGAAGCGCCGCTATGCCATGCATTCTTTCAACCACTGCAACGCGGTGCAGTCCTGGCGAGTCCATGCCGATGGCCGGGTGGAGAACTGCTATGTTTAAGCCGCTGGTGCGCTTGCTGCAAATCTTGTGTATCGGTGCTTTGTTGGGTGCCGGGACGTTGTCCGCGCAGACGCCACCCGAGATCGGGCTGGGACTGCCACTGGAATCCGCACAGATGGCACGCCATGCCATCACGGTCTTTCCCGATGGCCGCAACCTGCCGCCCGGGCAGGGCAGCGTAGAGCAGGGCGCAAAGCTTTACCAAGTGCACTGTGCCGCCTGCCATGGGGCACAGGGGATTGAAGGGCCGGCAGCGCGGCTGGTGGGGTCGGACGGATTTTTCAGCTTGCACGACCCACTGCGCGTGCTGCGCATTGCCAAACACCCGTTGCTGGTGCTGTCGGTGGGGGCAAGTTGGCCGTATGCCACGACGCTGTTTGACTACATCCGTCGTGCCATGCCACGCCAGGCACCAAAAAGCCTGACTGATGACGAGGTTTATGCGCTGACGGCCCACCTGTTGCACTGCAACGGCCTAGTGGACTCCGCTGCGGTGATGAACAAGGAAACCCTGCCGCAGGTGGTCATGCCTGGGTTGGCGAGAACCGTGAATGCGTGGCCGCCTTCTTGATATGTTTCAGCTGCGCCGCGACTGAACCATGCCCAGCCGCGCCCGAATGCGTGAGAGCGAGACGTGCGAAATGCCCAGATAGCTGGCCACGTGGTGGATGGGCAGGCGTTCTGCCAGAGGGCTGTCCATGCGTAAAAAGGCCTGGTAGCGTTCTTCGGGTGACAGGGTCAGCAGCGCAGCCTCGCGCCGAGCCTGTTGGGTAAAAAGATAGCCCATGGCATCGTCCAGCAAGGGTTGCACCTGCGGAAATTGGCGGTGCCAATCCTGTAGGGCGGCATACGTCAATTCCACGGCCCGGGTCGCCTCCAGCGCCTCGAGGGTGCAGGGGCTGGGCAGGGTGAGTGGCGGCATGCTGCCACCGACCCAACTGCCCTGGGTGTGGAACGATCGGTTGCGTTCTACACCCTGTTCGCTGAGGTAGTAGAAGCGCACCAGACCGCTTTCGAGGAGCCAGCAGCGGTCGCTGGCATCCCCCAGGCGCTGTAGCACTGCACCGGGCTCGAAGCGGCGCCGGGGCAGCGTTTGCCACAGTGCAGCCATCGCGGGCTCCGACTGAACCAGCGCTTGCAGTGCCACGGGCTGGCAGGCTAGGCAGGCGCTAGCGGCCAGCATGGTGTGTGCTTATTCCGCCGGCCCGACGGGCAGGCAGCTGCAGAACAGGTTGCGGTCGCCGTACACGTTGTCCACCCGGCCCACGGGCGACCAGTACTTGTTGCTGCGCAATGCCACCACGGGGTAGGCCGCCAGTTCGCGGGTGTAAGGGCGGTTCCAGTCGGTCACCAGCAGGCTCTCGGCCGTGTGTGGCGCGTTCTTCAGGGGGTTGTTGTCCTGCGGCCATGCTCCCGATTCGATTTGCCGGATTTCATTGCGGATGGCGATCATCGCGTCGATAAAACGGTCGATCTCGAACAGCGTTTCGCTCTCAGTCGGCTCCACCATCAGCGTGT
>JBQMQB010000006.1:20561-22150 GCA_052172715.1 Giesbergeria sp.
AAACGGTCGATCTCGAACAGCGTTTCGCTCTCAGTCGGCTCCACCATCAGCGTGTTGGGCACAGGGAAAGAGAGCGTGGGCGCATGGAAACCGTAGTCCACCAAGCGCTTTGCCACGTCTTCGGCCATCACACCGCTGGTGTCCTTGAGCTGGCGCAGGTCCAGGATGCATTCGTGCGCCACATGGCCGTTTTCGCTCGCGTACAGCGTGGGGTAATGGTCCGTCAGGCGTGCGCTGATGTAGTTGGCAGAGAGGATGGCTGCTTCGGTAGCGGCCTGCAGGCCCTCGGCCCCCATCATGCGGATGTACATCCAGCTAATCGGCAGCACCGCAGCATTGCCCAGCGGGGCTGCGGACACAGCGCCCACGCCACCCGCCAAACCCGCCGTGGCATGGCCAGGCAGGTAGGGCACCAGGTCTTGCACCACGCACACCGGGCCTACGCCGGGGCCGCCGCCGCCATGCGGGATGCAGAAGGTCTTGTGCAGGTTCAGGTGGCTCACGTCGCCGCCAAATTCGCCGGGGGCGGCCACGCCGACCAAGGCATTCATGTTGGCGCCGTCCACATACACGCGGCCGCCATGTTGGTGCACCAGCTCGCACAGCTCTTTGACCTGCGTTTCAAACACGCCGTGCGTGCTGGGGTAGGTGATCATCATGCAGGCCAGCTGCGCGCTGTACTGCTCGCATTTGGCCTTGAGATCGGCCATGTCCACGTTGCCGTTGTCGTCGCACTTGGTCACCACGACCTGCATGCCCACCATTTGTGCGCTGGCCGGGTTGGTGCCGTGCGCGCTGCTGGGGATCAGGCAAATGTTGCGCTCGGTGTGGCCCTGGGCGGTGTGCCAAGCCTTGATCGCTTGCAGACCCGCGTATTCACCCTGCGAGCCGGCATTGGGCTGCAGGCTCACGCCGGCATAACCCGTGACTTGGCACAGCCAAGCGCGCAGCTGTTCGTCCAGCAGGCGGTAGCCCTCCAGCTGGTTGGCCGGTGCGAAGGGGTGCACGTTGGCAAACTCGGGCCAGGTGATCGGAATCATCTCGCTGGTGGCGTTGAGCTTCATGGTGCACGAACCCAGCGGGATCATGCAGCGGTCCAGCGCCAGGTCCTTGTCGGACAGCTGGCGGATGTAGCGCAGCATGGCCGTCTCAGAGTGGTGCGTGTTGAACACCGGGTGCGTGAGGTAGGGGCTGGCGCGGCGCAGCTCAGCGGGGATCAGCGACTCCACGCCTTTTTCAAAGGCGTCGAAGTTTGGCAGTGCCTGGCCGTCCTTGGCGAAAACCTTCCACAGCAGCGCGATGTCTTCACGCGTGGTGGTTTCGTCCAGCGAGATGCACAGGTAGTTTTCGAAGTAAATTCGCAGGTTTGCGCCCATCTGCACTGCGCGAGCAGCTATTGATTTGGTAGCGTCATCGGTCTTCAGGCTGACGGTGTCAAACGTGGCCTGTGCACGTACCGGGGCGCCGAGTTGTTCCAGGCCCTTGGTCAGGATGGCGGTGTAGCTGGCGACTCGTTGCGCGATGCGGCGCAGGCCTTGCGGGCCGTGGTACACGGCGTACATGCTGGCGATCACGGCGGGCAGCACCTG
>JBQMQB010000006.1:22250-23916 GCA_052172715.1 Giesbergeria sp.
GCAGCGATGAAGGCTGCCTGTTTGCCGTGGGCCTTTTCCACGTCAGCGCGCAGGTCGTCGATGCGGCCGCTGGTGGCGGGGTACTGGGCGAGTACGGCAAAGTAGTCGCCTTCCAGGGCGGCGTTCCACGCTTCCAGTGAGTTGGCCAGCACCACCTCGATGTCCATGGGCGCAGCGCGGGTCTGGATGACTTCGATGGTCTGCGGGTGCGCATCGCCCGCCACGATGAAGCGGTTGCTCTTGGATTTGACGGAGCGCTTGGCCAGCGTCATGGCCTCGGCCGCAGCCGTGGCTTCGTCGAGCATGGAGGCGTTGGCAATCGGCATGCCGGTGAGGTCGCACACCATGGTCTGGAAGTTGATCAGGGCTTCCATGCGGCCCTGGGAAATCTCCGCCTGGTAGGGCGTGTAGGCCGTGTACCAGGCGGGGTTTTCTAGGATGTTGCGCAGAATCACACCGGGCGTGTAGGTGCCGTAGTAGCCCTGGCCGATATAGCTTTTGAGGACCTGGTTGCGCGATGCAATCGCCTTGAGTTCGGCCAGTGCCGCAGCTTCCGCTGCTGGGGGCGGCACGTCCATGGCGTGGCGGCGCGCGATGGAGCGCGGCACGATGGAGTCGATGAGGGCGCGGCGCGAGGCCTCGCCGATCACCGACAGCATGTGCGCTTCGTCGGCTGCATCGATGCCGATGTGGCGGGGCAGAAATTCGGCTGCGTTTTCAAGCGCGCCAAGCGACAGGACGGATTGCATCAGCATGGGACGGTCTCGGCAGGGATCAGGCGTTCTTGGAGAAGTCGGAGTAGGTGGTTTCGTCCATCAGGTCGGCCAGTTGGGCCGCGTCCGACAGCTTCACCTTGAAGAACCAGCCGGCGCCCAGCGGGTCGGTGTTGGCCAGTGAGGGGTCGGCGCGCAGGGCTTCGTTCACTTCCACCACTTCGCCGGAGACGGGCATGTACACATCGGCAGCGGCCTTGACCGACTCGACCACGCCGGCCACGTCGCCTTGGGCGAAGGTTTTGCCGACTTCGGGAAGATCGACGAAGACCACATCGCCCAGCGCATCTTGCGCGTGCAGCGTGATGCCGACCGTGGTGGCTTCGAGGTTGCTAATGTCCATCCATTCGTGGTCGCGCGAGTATTTGATAGTCATGAGAATGCTCCAGAAAAAAGGCTTGAAGAAAGAGGACTGGCCACTGTAGCGGGCGTTGCGGCAGTGGGCAATGCGGGGCTGCGCTGGGTCAGCCGCGGAAATAGTGAGGCGGGATAAAGGGCAGGGTGCTTACCTTCATCGGCACGGGCTTGCCGCGCACCATGGCGAACAGCTCTGTGCCGGTGGCAGCGTAGTCCGGGCTGACATAGGCCATGGCAATCGGCTGGTTCAGTGTGGGGCCGAGCAGGCCGCTGGTGACCTGACCGATCTGCTGGCCGTCCATGTTTTCCAGCAGTGCCGGCTCGCGCACAGGCACACGCTCGGTCGCGATCAGGCCCACGCGCTTGCGGGTGAGCAGGGTGGGGTCGTCGATTTGTGCCAGCACCTTTTCGGCGCCAGGGAACCCGCCGGCCCGCGCCCCGCCCGTGCGCCGCACCTTCTGAATGGCCCAGTTCAAGCCGGCTTCGCTGGGGGTGGTGCTGGTGTCCAGGTCGTTGCCGTAGAGGCACAGGCCGGC
>JBQMQB010000007.1:0-22429 GCA_052172715.1 Giesbergeria sp.
GGCATGGCCGACGTGATCTACCGCGCGCTGCACATGCCGCTCGAAGAACGTCAGCGCCGCCACAGTGCGCTGCTGGCCAATATTCGAACGTTCGATGTGCACTGGTGGCGCGAGAGTTTTTTGAAGGCCCTTGCGCAAGCCGACACCGATACGGACGGCCAAGCGCGGCTCAAGCTCCTAACCACTTGACGAGCAGGCTCACCAGCACGCTGACCAGCACCGTGCTTGCCAAGGGCACAAACACATCACGGCCAAAAAACTGGAAACGAAAGTCGCCCGGCAGCTTACCGAGTCCAATGCGCTGTAGCCAGGGCGTAAGGCTGTTGATAAGTACCAAGGCGACGAAGACGGCGATCAGCCAGCGAACCATGGCCGGGCCTACAGACGGTGGGACCGGTCGCCCTGCACAAACCCACAAGGCTCCCAGGGTTCGCCCTTGGCCAGCAGCAGCACCTTGAACAGCTCGCCCATCTCGTGCTCCATGATCATTTTGGCCGCCAAGGCCCTATCTGATAGCGGTTGCAGCTCCATTTTTGATAGCAAACCACAATTAATCAGGAAATGGGCCTGTGTGGTGTAGCCCAGCACGCTCCAACCCTGCCCCTCAGGCAATGGCTGCTCCTGCGCTGCCAGCGCAATGCCGGTGAAGTTCACGTGGGCAGTAATGTCTTTCTCACCCACGTCGGCCAGCGGGTCAGCATCCGCCTGGTGCGCGCGGTGGCACATCACGGTACCCATATGGCGCTGCGGGTGGTAGTACTCACTCTCGCCAAAGCCATAGTCCAGAAACAGCGCCGCACCGCGCACCAGCCGGTCGCCCAGGGTGTGGACAAAGGCTTCGGCCTGCGGGTGGATTTCGGTCAGGTAATCGTGGCTGCCCTCAATCTCCACCGGAGGGCGCAGCAGCGTGGGCCGGTCTTGCCAGACGAATTGGCCGCTCTCCAGGCCTACACCGCGCTCATGCCACTCGCCAGCCAAGCGCACCAAGAGCTTCACCGGCATGGCATCCAGCACCTCATTGCCCACCACCACGCCCTCGAAGTGTTCGGGCAGGGCATCGACCCAGTGCACTTTGTCGGCGTGGCCCGCAAGCAGCAGTTGCTGGCGTACGCGCAGGCTCCCCGACAAATCGACGATGGTGTAGCGCGCCACCCGCTCGCCCAGCGCGCCCAGCAACTGCAGCGCCAGCGCGCCCGAGCCGGCGCCGAACTCCCAGATCTCCTGCGTACCAGTGCGCTCCAGCCCCTCAGCCACCTGCGCCGCCACGGTCTGGCCGAACAGCGGCGTCATCTCCGGCGCGGTGACGAAATCGCTGCCCGATTGGGGCATGGCGCCAAACTTTGGGCTCTCGCGGGCGTAGTAGCCCAGGCCCGATGCGTACAGCGCCAGCGCCATGAAGCGGTCAAAGCCTATCCAGCCGTCGGCACTGGCAATGGCCTCTGCAATTTGCCCGTGCAGGGCGCTCGTTAAACTCATGGTTTCTTTCATCACGCTTGCGATTGTCCGCCAATGCCCAATTTTGACCGCCCCAAAGCTGTGCTCGTCACGGGTGGCGCGCGGCGCCTGGGGCGCGAGTTCTGCCTGGCCTTTGCGCGCGCAGGCTGGAATGTGGTGTGCCACTACCAGCATTCTTCTGAAGACGCCCTGCAAACCTGCGAGGCCGTGCGTGCCCTGGGCCAGGAGGCGCACGCCGTGCCTGGCGACCTTGGCCAGCCGGAGGCGGTAGCAGCCATGTTCGCCGCTGCTGCAGCGGCGCTTGGGGGCGCGCCAGACGCCATCGTGAACAACGCCTCGGTGTTCGAGCCCGACAGCGGGCACGATTTTTCTCCCGAGCTGCTGCAGCGGCAAATACAGGTCAACCTGGTCGCACCGCTGCAATTGGGCAGCCTGCTGGCGGGCGCGCAGCCGATGAATGTGCCGAGCGTGCTCCATGTGCTGGACCAGAAGGTCTTCAACCTCAACCCCGATTATTTTTCGTACACGCTCAGCAAGCTGGCGCTGGAGCGTGCCGTGGCACTGCAGGCGCAGGCGCTCGCGCCCGGCGTGCGCGTGTGCGGCATTGCACCGGGCCTGATGTACATGAGCGGCCCGCAGACCCCTGAGAACTTCCAGCGTGCCAGCCGCGTGAACCTGCTGCACAGCGCCACCGATCCGGGCGATGTGGCGCGCACGGCGGTGTTCCTGGCGGAGAACGCATCGATTACCGGCATCACCGTCACTGTGGACAAGGGCCAGCACTTGGTGCCGCTGGCGCGCGATGTGATGTTCGTGGCCGAGCGACTTGGTCAGGCCACCCCATGAGCACCGCCCTGCCCTCCGACCCGCTGCTGGTCGGCTGCCGACGGCTCTTTCTGCGCGGGCTGTCCCGCACGGTGCACATTGGCATTCACGACTTTGAGCGCGCTGCCCCGCAGCGCATCCTGTTCGACATCGACCTGTACGTGCCGCTCGCCCAGAACACGCCGCAGCGCGACCGCATCGACGAAGTGGTGGACTACGATTTTGTGCGCCGCGAAGTGACGCGCATCATCGAACGCGGCCACATCGACCTGCAGGAAACCCTGTGCGACGCCGTACTCGACGCCCTGCTGGCGCACCCACTGGTGGTGGCCGCACGCGTCTCCACGCGCAAGCCCGACGTGTACGACGACTGCGACGCCGTGGGGGTCGAGGCCTTCAAGGCCAAACCCTAAACTTTTAGCCGCAACCATGACCGCTCCAACATCGGGCCTCCAGACCCTTACCCTCACCGGCCTGCGCTTCCATGCCAACGTCGGCATCCTGGCGCACGAAAAAAGCGCGCCGCAACCGATCCAGGTGGACGCCGAGCTGAGCCTGGGCGAACAGCCGTTGGCACCGGCCGACGACGACATCCTGCATGTGCTCGACTACCGGCGCGTGCGCCAGATCATCATTGACGAATGCACGGCCGAGCACGTGAACCTGCTTGAAACGCTCATCGGCAAGCTCTCGAACCGGCTCATACAACTGCCCGGCGTGTTGGGCGTGCGCGTGAAAATTGCCAAACTCGAAATCTTTGGCGATTGCGAAGTCGCCATTCGCATGGAAACAGGACAGTGGTGAACGCCGACATGAATACCTGGACCGAAGACGCCCCCACCGCCACCGAGACGGCCCCAACGCTGGCCCGCCCCGATTTCAAGATCGAGCGCGAAGCGCACAAGCTCGAAAAACGCCTGTGCCGCGAAGTGGGCAAGGCCATCGTGCAATACAACATGATCGAAGAAGGCGACAAGGTCATGGTCTGTATGTCGGGCGGCAAGGACAGCTATGCCCTGCTCGACATCCTCATCAAGCTCAAGGCACGCGCGCCCATCCACTTCGACCTGATTGCCGTCAACCTCGACCAGAAGCAGCCCGGCTTTCCCGAGCATGTGCTGCCGGATTATTTGAAGAGCACCGGCGTACCCTTCCACATCGAGAACGAAGACACCTACAGCATCGTCAAGCGCCTGATTCCCGAGGGCAAAACCACCTGCAGCCTGTGCAGCCGCCTGCGCCGCGGCATCCTGTACCGCGTGGCGGACGAACTCGGCGCGACCAAAATTGCCCTGGGCCACCACCGCGACGACATCTTGCAAACGCTGCTGCTCAACATGTTTTTCGGCGGCAAGCTCAAAAGCATGCCCCCCAAACTGGTCAGCGACGACGGCAAGCATGTCGTCATTCGCCCCATGGCCTTTGTGAGCGAGAAAGACACCGTCCGCTGGGCCGCGCAGCGCAAGTTCCCCATCATTCCCTGCAACCTCTGCGGCAGCCAGGAGAACCTGCAGCGCAAGCAAGTCGGCGAGATGCTGCGTGAATGGGAAAAGAAGTACCCTGGCCGCATTGAAAGCATGTGCAGCGCGCTGCAAAACGTGGTGCCCAGCCATTTGCTCGACGGCGCGCTGTACGATTTCAAGAGCGCCCGCGCCACCGGCGTAGCCAACGAAAACGGCGACAAAGCGTTTGACGCCGAAGATTTCGCGCCAGCGCCGTCGCTGCCCGGCATGCAGGTGCTGCGGGTCGGGTAGGCCTTTCCTCACACAGGAGCAACGCCATGTTTGCACGCATCGCCGGTTTTTTGGTGGTCGCCTTCGTATTGGCCGGTTGCGCCGTAGAGCGCACTGTTGACAGCCAGGTAGAGAGCTGGTCCACGCTCGCCACCGCGCCGCAGCCGCCCACCTACCGGCTCGACCTGCTCCCCTCGCAGCAACAATCGCGCACCTTTGACCCCATCGTGCCCATGGCCCACGCAGCCCTGCAACGCGCAGGCCTGCAAAGGGACGATGCTGCCCCGCGCCTGATTGCCGAAATAGGCATACGCACCGGCACCGCATTGGCCGACGGCCCCTGGTACCCGTATGGCCCCTGGGGCAGCTGGGGAGCGTGGGGCGGCGGCTTTGGCCGCGGCCACCGCTCGGGCCTGCGCGCCGGCGGGATGCTGCGCGACATACCGTCCACGCTCTACCGCAACGAAGTGCGCCTGGTACTGCGCGACGCAGCCACACAAAAAACCGTGTACGAAACCTCCGCCAGCAACGAGGACGTGTGGACCGACACACCGCGCATCTTCGGCGTACTGCTTGACGCAGCGCTGGCCGACTTTCCCACGCCCCCCGCTGGCCCGCGCCAGGTGCGCCTGCCACTCATTCCCGCGCCCGCAAGCACGCGCTGAACCCCATGGACGCCACCCGCATCGTCGCCATCCGCCATGGGGAGACCGCCTGGAACGTGGACACCCGCATCCAGGGCCACCGCGACATCGCCCTCAACGACACCGGCCGCTGGCAAGCAGCGCAGGTGGCCCACTCGCTCGGCAGCGAGCCCATTGCCGCGGTGTACGCCAGCGACCTGGTGCGCGCACATGCCACAGGCGCGGCCATTGCCGACGCTGCCGGAGCGCCCCTGCACGCCGAGCCAGGCCTGCGCGAGCGCAGCTTCGGGCTGCTGGAAGGCCGCACCTTTGCCGAGATTGAGGTCGAGCTGCCCGAGCAAGCACTGCGCTGGCGCAAGCGCGACCCGCATTTCGCACCCGAAGGCGGCGAAAGCCTGACGCTGCTGCAGGCGCGCATTGCCGAAGTCACTGGGCGCCTGGCCGCACGCCACCTGGGCGAGCAAATCGTGCTGGTGGCGCATGGCGGCGTGCTCGACGTGCTCTACCGCCTGGCCACCGGCCAGCACCTTCAGGCGCCGCGCACCTGGCTACTGACCAACGCCGCCGTCAACCGGCTGCTGTGGACACCCGAGGCGCTGACGCTCGTCGGTTGGGGCGACACCCGCCACCTCGACAGCGCCGCGCGCGAAGAAACCACCACCTGACACCATGGCACGCCAGCCCACCGCCCACATTGGCCTTTCGCTGAGCCAAAGCCTGCTGCACACCGTACTGATTGGCCTGGCCACCTGGGCGCTGACCTGGCAAGCCGGGGCGCTCACCCGCTCGCACCTACTGGTGTGGCTGCTGGCGCTGTGCGCTGCGGCGCTGGCCGTGGTGGCCGCACGGCGCGGGCTCATCGCCAGCCTGGAGCTGTGGATGGCCGAGGCCAGCGCGCTGGCCACTGCCAGCGCCGCCACTGAAGCTTGGGCGTGGCATTTGGCATTCAAGCCTGCAGCACTGCTAATTGCTATTGTATTTGTAGTTATTAGCGCTTATCAATCAAGTGCCAGAGGCCGATTTGACTACAAATCTTGGTTGCTTTTGGGCAGTGCGCTGCTGTGCTCACTGGCAGGCGACATAGCGCTCATGCTGCCAGACCTGTTCATCCCCGGCCTGGTCAGCTTTCTGCTCGCGCACCTCGCCTATATCGCCCTGATGCGCCACGGCGTGCGCTGGTTTGCGCAGCGCAGTGCACTGGCGGCAACCCTCAGCGTTGCAGCCGCCATGTACGTTTGGCTTTGGCAAGCCGGCCTGCCGCCGCAGCTGCGCGCTCCCGTGGCGGTGTACGTGCTGGTCATCGCGCTGATGGCCGCGCAGGCTGTGGGCCGCGCGGCAGAACTGCAGACCGAGGCCGCACGCACCGTGGCGCTGGGCGCCTGCATCTTCATGGTCAGCGACTCGGTGCTGGCGGTCAACCGCTTCGTGCAACCCGTGCCCATGGCCAGCCTGTGGGTGCTGGCGACCTACTACGCGGCGCAGTTCTGCATCGTGCACGGCATGGTGCAGCAGTTGCGCGGCCAGTACCGCGATTGACGCGCTCCCCATAAAGCTCGCGGTCCGTTCCGGTTGCGCCCTGTGCAGGTTCCCGGCGAACGGCTGCGCCAAGGCCGACACTGAACAACGCCGCGCATCCGCAACTCGGGTGGCCTACAGAGGTGCCCTAAAACGCCCAGCTCGCCACCACATACTCTTGGCGCTGCACCGGCAGTTGGCGCACCAGGGCGGCGCCCGGCCCGGCGGTGGCGCGCAGGCCGGCCTCCAACTTGATGCGTTCACCAGTCCACACGACCGACGCCGTGGCTATGGCACCCCGGTCGGCTGGGGTGTAGAGCAAGTCCAGTGCGGTTTGCCAGCGATCGTGCTGCCAGCTCAGGCGGGCAAACAGGTTGTTCTGGCGAAGGTTGCTGGCCACGCCAAAGGCGTTGGCCTGCCGGGCCAGGGTGCCAGCCACCGCTGCAACCGGCATGCCGTGCGCCAGCCCTTGGCACAGGGCCAGGTTCCGGGCCGACCAGGCGGACCACTGTGCGTCGGTCAGGGCGGTGCTGTCGTGCCAGGCTTCTAGCAGCAGACTCACCTGGCTCTCGTGGGTCCAGGTGCCGCCGACGAGCTGCTGGCCACCCCGAACCGAGGTATGCAGTTCCAGCGCGTCGCTCGCCACCCAAGACGCGGCTGCGCCCAGGCTGATGCCGGTGTGTTCGCCCTGGCGGGCAAAGACATGCCAGTCCACCGCGCCGCTGTGCCAGTAGCCGCGAGCGGCCAGCGCGGCCTCTTGCGGGCCGAGCGTGGATGCCGGTTGCGTGGGGTTGACCCAGACCAGGGTCCAGGCGGTGTCGGCATCGAAGCGTTCCACCATCAGCAGCGGGCGCCCCTGCAGCGGATCGGCCACCAGGGCCCGCCGCACCTCCTGCTGCACCAGGTCGTTGGGGCGAAAGCCGTAGCCCACATCCAACGACACCACCCGCTTGCCGGCGCTCCACTGCCAGCCGGTGCCCACACTGGCCGAGGCATAGGCTTCGTTAAAGCGGCTTTGGCTGCTGCTGCCTTGGCTATCGCTTTGCTGCGATTGCAAGGTGGCGCTGGCGTGCAGCGACAGCAGCCCGAACGCGGCATTGCCGCGCAGTTCGGCCTGCACGGGGTTGGTGGAACCCTCGACGGCGGCCGTTCCCGGCTGCAGTGCGTTGGCCTGTGCCAGTGGGCCGGTGGTGGCCGTCTGGCGATCGAGGCGGTAGCTGCCCACCTGGCCAGAAAAATCTGCGCCGTCGGCGTGGGCCACCAACGGTGCCAGGGTGGCGAGCGCGCACAACGCGATCAGTCTGGTGGAGGCAAGGCGGCGCATGCTCACTCCAGCGTGGCATTGCGCGCGAGGAACATGGGGTTGAGCCATTCCTCAGGCACGGTGCGGTCCTTGCGGGCCAGGTAGCGAATGCGGGTTTCCTTCTTGTTGCTCAACTGGTCCACCAGCACCATTTCAGACACGCGGGCCGGGCTGGCAGCCGTGTCCATCACAAAGCGGGCCTGCTTGGCCAGCTTGTCGGACTGCACGAACAGGTCGGCGTGCACGGGCTCGTGCCGGGTTTTGCCGATCCACAGCTCGATGCGCTGGTAGGTCACGCCCTTGCGCGTCGCCTGCAGGCTCACGTGCAGGCACACGGGGGCCTTGGCGTCGGTATTGCAGGGCTCCTCGCCGACCAGTTGACCGGTGTAGTCGCCGGCCCAGCGCATGCTGGCAATGTCGCCGGTAGAGGCGTCGCCCAGCAGCTTTTGCATGGGCGTGATGCGCAGCGGGCGCTGGCTGCCGGGCAGCACCAGCCAAAAATCGTCGCCCAGCATCAGCACCTTCTGGCCCTTTTCCACCGGGCTTTGCATCAGCACCAGGGATTTGCGGCCGGCCTGGGCGAAGACGGTATAGCGGCGTTCCTTGTCCGGGCTGCCGTCGGTATTGAAGACGCTGACCTGGGTGTCGATCTGCAGGTTGTCCGCGGCCATGCGGTAGTGGTCGGCGTCCTTGAGCAGGGTGTTGATGTCCTGTGCCAGGGTGGGCGCGGCGGTGCCAGCCAAGGCGAGCGCTGCCAGAGTGGTCACGAGAGTGTGTTGCATGGTGTTTTCAAAAGTTGTTTATGGAAGACTGGCCTATAACCCTTATGGGTATTGCGCAAACAGCTATTATGTTGATAGCTTTATGTATGCGCCAGCGCATCCACCACTGGCATGTGCACGGTCTTGCGCGCTACCCAACTCGACGCGGCCATGGTCAGCAGCACCATGGCGACCAGGGTGGCGAGGTACATGAGCGGGTCGATGGCGATGTTGAGCGGGTAACCCACCGAGCGGCCGGGCGGCGGCGGCATGGTCACGGGCACCACGTACAGCAGCAGCGAGATGCCCAGCGACAGGGCGGCCCCTGCCACCGCACCCACGCCGCCCAGCACCATGCCCTCCAGCGCCAGAGTGCGCAGCAATTGCGAGGGCAGCGTCCCCAAGGCGCGCAGCGTGCCGATCTCACGGGTACGCTCGATGATGGCCATGGCCATGGCATTGGTCACCACGAACACCACGATCACGCCGATGATCAGCCCCAGCGCGCCGAAGATGCGGTTGTAAAGCGCACGCACCGACTTGTAAAAGAAGGCCTGGTCCATCCAGGTCTGTACGGTGAACTGCGGGAACTGCGCAGCCAGGCGCTGCTGGACGGGTTCGGTCGATTCCATGCGGTCCAAAAAGATGCCCAGACTGGAGACACGCTTACTGACCAGCAGTTTCTGCGCGGTGGCGATGTCGGTATAGACCAAGCGTTTGTCGATGTCCGGAACGCCAGTAGAGAAGAGGCCTTTGACGCGAACATCGATCGCATTCATGGCGCCTTCGGTGGTGCTGGCCAACAGCGTGAGACTGCTGCCGGGCGTGGCCTTGAGGCTCTTGGCCAGGCCTTCGCCCAGCATGATTTCAGCGTCCTGGCTGCCAGAGGCCAAGACATGACCTGCGGTGATGGTCAAGAACGGGCCTTTGACGGCAAATTCGCTGTCGGGCTCCACACCGGTGGCCACCATCACGGTGGATTTGTCGCCGTTGCTGATCAGACCGCTGAACTCCACCTTTGGTAGCACCTGTCGCACAGCCGGGTCGGCCAGCAACTGGGCGCGCAGGGTGGCGACATCGTCCAGCCCATGCTGCACGGGCGTGTCTTCGTCGCGGGTGAACTGGTCGGGCTTGCCCAGGATCAGGTGGCCGGTGCTGCGCGCGCCAGCCTGAGCCAGCGCCTCGTAGGTGTACAGCGCAAAGCCGCCCGCCAACAGAATGGACGCGGTGCCCAACGCGGCGATGGACACCGTTACCAGTGAACGGCGGCGGTTGCGCAGGGTGTTGTGGATGGCGAAGTTCAGCCACATCAGCACGTCGGTCATTGAATTCTCCCGTCCATCAGCACCAACACCCGGTCGCAGCGGCGGGTGAGGCGGCTGTCGTGGGTGGCGATGACAAACGCCGCGCCTTCGGCATGGCCGCGTTCGCGCATCAGGTCCATCACCTGGTCGGCGGTGTGCGAATCCAGGCTGGCGGTGGGTTCGTCGGCAATTACCAGGCGCGGCCGCTTGATCAGCGCGCGGGCAATGGCCACGCGCTGGCGCTGCCCACCCGAGAGCGCGTCCGGGCGGTGCTGGGCATGCGCTTGCAGGCCCACGGCGGCGAGCTGGGTGGCGACGCGTTCGCGCCGCTCGGCTGTTGGAACGCCGGTCAAAAACAGCGGGTAGTCGACGTTCTCGGCCACGGTCATGACCGGTACGAGGTTGAAGCTTTGGAACACAAAGCCCAGCCCATCGCGCCGCAGCAGGGTGCGCTGGACTTCGCTCAGGCCGGCCACGCTTTGGCCGCCGAGCGCGATCTCGCCCGAGTCCGGCATGTCGATCAGGCCGCAGAGGTTAAGGAGCGTGCTCTTGCCGCTGCCCGAGGGGCCGGTGAGGGCCAGCAGTTCCCCGCGCTCCACCGTCAGGTCCACGCCCTGCAGGGCGGGAATCACGTGCTGTCCCAGGCGGTAGGTCTTGTGTACGCCGTGCACCGCTACCACCGGGTGCTGTGTGCGGCTCATGACGGCAGCCCCTTCAACAGCGCTTGTGCCTGCGCCGCTTGGGGTGCTTGCTGCTGCACGATCAGCTCCAGGTAGCGTTTCGCTTCCACGGAGTTCTTGGGATGTCCTGCATAACTCTACGCGAGTGGATGTAGTGCGGGTCGGAATGGGATGCTAGGCGCGTTTTGCAGGCAATAGCTGTAGCTATTGCCTGTGAAACGCAACGACGCAGACCGTCCGAGGCCGCGCTATCACACGCCGCGAGGAGTTATGCAGGCCGTCCCTTGGCCTTGCTGGCCTCTTTCGAAGCCTTGAGCCAGACGGCGCCACGAAAGCCCAAGGGCGCATTCGCCAGCATGGGGCTGGCGAGCACCTCACCCAGCAGCTTGGTGCCGCGCTCCTGGCGGTGCATGAAGCCGGGTACGGCCAGAAAGGTGTTGGCAGCGACAAACTTCACCACCAGCACGCTGGGGGTGCCGTTTTGCATGGGAGCGTTGTGCGCAGGTGTGAGCAAGGCAAGCGCCTTGTCGAGCTGGGCCAGGCCGTCTTCGGCAAAGCCCATCTTTGTCCACGGCAGCCACGCCGTTCCGGCCTTCATGGCGGTGGCAGCGCCAGAGTAGGCCAGCAGTACCGGGTTGGTCGGCTCGCTCTTGAGCAGGCCCGAGAAGGCTTCGGCCGCACGCTCTATGGCAGCTTTGTCACCGGCACTGGCCTGCGAAAAATCCGTGAGGGCGTTTTGAAATTGCGGTTCCGGTAGAGCGATGGCGCTGGTGGCGAGCGCGGCCAGCGCGGCGCTGACGGTCCACTGGCTGACCCGGAGCAGAAAGGGGAATCGGTTCACTGCAGTGTCCTGAAAAATGAAGGAAGGACTGCAGTGTCTGGAACCGCCGACATCGCCGCACCTGGTTTGCGACGAAAGGGCCTGGGGTGGCGCGAAGTGCGGCAGGCAGGCGTGAAATTGCAAAGCCCACGCGCAGGGCTAAGGGATGTCTTGCATCACTCTACGCGAGAGGGTGTAGTGCGGATCGGGACGGGATGCAAGGCGTGTTTTGCAGTCAATAGCCGGTGCTATTGGCTGTCAAATACAACGCAGCAGACCGCCCGAGGTCGCGCTATTACACGCCGCGAGAAGCCATGCAGGACTTCCCCAAGCGCGTTGTAGCGCGAACGGCGGCGTCAACCGGTGGCTGGAGAGGTTCTCAACAAGCGTCTGCCTGGTTGGCAGGATGTGCCATGACAAAAGGCGCGAGCGACTCGCAGTGCTCGGTGATGCGCGCCAGCGTTGGGTAAGGCGCCAAGTCCAGCCCGAAGCGGCGGGCGTTGAACACCTGCGGCACCAGGCAGCAATCGGCCATGCCCGGCGTATCGCCGTGGCAGAACAGGCCCGTGGGCGCGCCGGGGCGGCTCAGCATTTCTTCGAATGCATCGAAACCCAGCGCGATCCAGTGGCACGCCCAAGTTTTGCGCCCTTCCTCGCCAGCACCCAGTGTGTCGCCAACGTAGTTGAGCACGCGCAGGTTGCCCAGCGGGTGCACGTCGCAGGCGATGGTGAGCGCCAGCGCACGCACTCTTGCGCGGCCCAGCACATCCTGCGGCAGCAGTGGCGATTGCGGGTAGGCCTCGTCGAGGTACTCCATGATGGCGACGGACTGCGTGAGCACGGTGTCCCCGTCTTGCAGCACTGGCACCAAGCCGGCAGGGTTGACTGCACGGTAGGCGGCCAGGTGTTGCTCACCACCGTCTTTGAGCAGATGCACCGGCACCATCTCGTAAGCCAGACCCTTGAGCGCCAGCGCAATGCGCAGGCGAAACGAGGCGGAACTGCGGAAGTAACTGTAGAGTTTGAGCATGCGCTTCTGCCCCCTCAACCGGCCGCAGGAATCTGGCGCACGGTCTGGTCGATGGAACCGAAAATGCTCGCGCCATGGGCGTCCCACATTTCGATGTGCACGCGGTCGCCAAAATGCAGGAACGAGGTCGCAGGTTTGCCGCCTTCAATGGTTTCGTACATGCGCACTTCGGCGATGCAGCAGTAGCCCACGCCGCCGTTGGCCACGCTGGAACCATGCAGGCCGCCTTGCTTGTTCGACACCGTGCCCGAGCCAATGATGGAGCCGGCGCACAGCGCACGGGTCTTGGCAGCGTGCGCGATGAGCTGCGCAAAGCTGAAGGCCATGTCTTCGCCCGCGTCGGGCTCACCGAAGGGCTGACCGTTGATCTGCACACGCAACTGGCCTTTCAGCTTGCTGCCTTGCCACGCGGTGCCGAGCTCGTCCGGCGTCACGGCGACGGGCGAGAACGCGCTCGCCGGCTTGGCCTGGAAGAAGCCGAAGCCCTTGGCGAGCTCGGCGGGTATGAGATTGCGCAGGGACACGTCGTTCACCAGCATGACCAAACGAATGGCCTGCGCGCAGCGCTCCACCCCCGAGCCCATGCCCACATCGCCGGTGACCACGGCCACCTCGGCTTCGAGGTCAATGCCCCACTCTTCGGTGACGGCATCGATCGTGTCACGCGGCCCGACGAACGAGTCCGAGCCGCCCTGGTACATCAGCGGGTCGGTCCAGAACGATGCCGGCACTTCGCTGCCGCGCGCCTTGCGCACCAGCTCGACGTGGTTCAGGTAGGCCGAACCATCGGCCCATTGGTAGGCACGGGGCAGTGGCGAGTGGCAGGCGGCAGCATCAAAAGGCTGCGCACCTTGCGCCGTTCCAGCGTTGAGCGTGTCGGATACCGCCTGCAGCAACGGCGCAGAGCGGTCCCATTCGTCCAGCGCGGCCTGTAGCGTGGGCGCAATCTGCGGCACGGCGACGCATTGCGACAGGTCACGGCGAACCACGACGAGCGTGCCGTCACGGCCTCCAGTTTTGAGGGTAGCGAGTTTCATGGTGCAAAGCTTGGAGAAAAAGAAAAATCGGGGCAGGTGTATACACCGACCAAGGGCTTACTTGGCGGCAAGCTGGTCGGTCACTTCCTTGTAGAGGCCTTCGCCCACGCTGGGGATGAACATCTTCCACACGGGCTGCACCTTCTCGCGCATGCGGGCGTGCTCGGCTTCGGTCACATCGTTCACGATCAGGCCCTTGGCGGCCATGGCAGCTTGGGCAGATTTTTCTTGCTCGCGGGCCACACCACGCTGGAAGGCGCGCGCCTCGATGGCGGAGTCTTTCAGAATCTTGCGGTCGCCTTCACTGAGTTTGTCCCAGAACTTCTTGGACACCAGCGGAATGAAGGCGCCGTAGCTGTGGCGCGTGAGCGAGAGGTACTTCTGCACTTCATTGAGCTTGAGCGCGGCAATCACGGCGGTGGGCGTGCCCTGGCCATCGACAGTGCGCGTTTCCAGCGCGGTGTAGAGCTCAGGCACGGCCAGCGGCACCGGGTTGGCACCCAGCGCCTTCACCGTTTCCTGCGAAATCTTGGCCTGTACGGCGCGGAACTTCAGCCCTTCAAAGTCTTCGACTTTGTTGATCGGGTGCTTGCTGTTGGTGGCGTTGAAGAAGCCGTTTTCCCAATACGCCAGACCGATCAGCCCTTTTTCGGGAAGCAAGGCCAGCAGTTTGTCGCCCACTGGACCGTCGAGCACTTTTTCAGCCTGCTGCACGCTGGAGAACAGGAACGGGAAATCAAGAATTTCGTATTCCTTGACCATGCCGGTCAGCGTGGTGGTTTGCGGCACGGTGAATTCAATGGTGCCGCCCTGCAAGGCAGAGGTGACCTGCACGTCGTTGCCGAGGGCCCCGGCATAGAAACCCTTGATCTTGATCTTGCCGCCGCTCTTGGCGTCCACCAGTTCGATGAACTTGGCCACACCTTGGCCTTGGTGCGATTTCTCGGGCAGCGTTACGGCAAACTTGGCCGTGACCTGGGCCATCGCTGTCAACGGGACCGCCACTGCGAAGCTGCCGGCGAGCGCCAGGGCCATCAGTTTGGAAAGAGCGTTCATGGGTTGTCTCCTGGGTTGAAAAGAGGGGAACGGAAAAAGACCTAGCGCCACCAACCAGCGGGCACGGTGACCAGCGCCGGGAACAGCACCAGCGCCACCAGCACGGCCAGTTCGGCCAGCAGGAACGGCATGACGCCCCGCGCCGCCTGGCCGAGCGTGACTTTGCCAATGGAGCTGACTACGTTCAGCACCACGCCCACCGGCGGTGTGATCATGCCGAGCGAGCAGTTGATGATGAAGATGACGCCGAAGTACACCGGGTCAATGCCCGCCTGCTGCGCGATGGGCAGGAACACCGGCGTGAAGATGAGCACGATGGGAATGAAATCGAGCACCATGCCGGCAAGGAACACCACCGCCATCATTGCGGCTGTAAGTGCAAGGGGGTGCTCACTGAGCCCGCCCAGCCAGCCGCCCACCTGGCCCGGCACATCGGCAATGGTGATCATGTAAGAGGCCACCATGGCAAGGGCCGCAAGCAGCAGCACCACGGCCGTGGTGCGCGCCGTCACCAGCAGGCAGTGGTACATGGCGGCCATGCTCAGTTCGCGGTAAACCACCGCACCGACAAACAGCGCATAGGCCGCTGTCACCACCGCCGCCTCGGTGGGTGTGAAGATGCCGAATTTCAAACCGCCAATGATGATCACCGGCAGCATCAAGGCCCAGACGCCCTTGCCCAGCAGTGCAAGACGCTCAGCCCAGGACTTGCGCGGCGCCACCAGTACGTCGGTGCGGCGTGCCACCAGCCACCAGGCGATAACGAGCGCACCGCCCATCATCACGCCCGGCAAGATGCCGGCCAGAAACAGCCGCGTGATAGATACGTTGGCCACCACGCCGAACAACAGAAAACCAATGGACGGCGGAATGACCGGCGCGATGATGCCGCCCGCTGCCATCAGCCCGCAGGCGCGCGCCGGGTCGTAACCAGCCTGGCGCATCATGGGCACCAGAATGGCAGCCAGGGCTGCGGTATCCGCCACGGCCGAGCCCGACAGGCTGGCAAGCAAGATGGCTGCAAAAATGGCCACGTAGCCAAGCCCACCGCGCAGGTGACCGACAAAAGCCCCCGCCATTTCCACGATGCGGCGCGAGAGCCCGCCGGCATTCATGAATTCGCCGGCCAAGATAAAGAAGGGAACGGCCATGAGCACAAAATTGTCGGCCCCGCCAATCGCGTTCTGCACGACGATCTGCGAGTCGAACTGGCCCATCTGGAACATGACGGCCACGCCTGAGAACAGCAGCGCAAAGGCAATCGGCATGCCCAGTGCGATGAGCAGCAGCAGCGTTCCCAGGAAGATTGCGGCGATCACTGTGGCTCCCCGTTCTTCTGACCGGATGCGACGTCGGGCATCTTTTCCAGAATGCGATCGCCCAGGTCTTTCGTCATCACCGGCCCACCGGAATCGTGCAGCGTCTGCCAGATGTTGTTGGCAATGGCGAGCGCCATGCCTGCCCCAAAGACGATGGCCACGCCGTACAGCCAGCCATAGGAAATGCCGAGCACCGGGTAGCTGTTGCCCAGATTGATCTCCATCTGCTTCCAGCCGCCCACCAGGAACATGCCGCAAGCCCACAACATCAACCCACCGGTGAGCACCACCAGCAACTTGCGACCCGCCAGCGGCAAACGCTCCACCAGCGAGTCGAACCCTATATGAGCGCGCTGCACCGACGCCAGGATGGCGCCAAGGAAAATCAGCCAGACAAACAGCAAGCGCGAGAGCTCTTCAGACACCGCAATGCCCGAATCAAACGCGTAGCGCAGCACCACGTTTCCGAATACCAGGACCGCCATCACCGCCAGGCAGGCGACGATGACAATCTCAAGTGCACGCACGCAGGCGCGTCCCAGCCGGTTGCCCATACTTCAGTCCCTTTCGGTGCTGCGCGTTGGCGCTTACTTGCCCGCGAGGCTGCCGTCGTGCATCCAGGCGGCGTGCTTGGGCGCCTTCTTGGTAACGGCCCATTCGTTGAGCATGTCCCACTTCACATCATCGAGCTTCTTCATCATTTCCGGCGTGCCGGTGTTGACGGCGAGTTCCAGGCGGTGCCCGCTCGGGTCGCGGAAGTAGATCGACTTGAAGATGGTGTGCTCGGTCGGGCCCAGCACCTCGATGCCATCGGCCTCCATGCGCGCCTTGGCCTCCATCATTTCTTCGATGGTGCCCACTTCCATCGCCAGGTGCTGCGTCCAGGTGGGCGTGTTGCGGTCGCGGTCCATCGGCGGCTGGGTGGGCAGTTCAAAGAAGGCCAGGATGTTGCCGTTGCCCGCATCCAGGAAGATGTGCATGTACGGATCCGGGTCTTTGGTGGAAGGCACTTCGTCTTCGGCGATCGCCAGGATGAAGTCCATGTTCAGGTACTTGCCGTACCACTCCACGGTTTGCTTGGCGTCGATGCAGCGGTAGGCCACATGGTGAAATTTCTTGATCTTCATGCGTCGTCTCCAGTCGGTTGAACCAGTGCCTGAATCAAAGTCCGCCGCGGTGGCAGCGTGGACACTGCATGCTGCGAGGCGGTTCGCTAGCGGCGTTCAAGACGTCTACCTTCGCGATGTGGACCATTAGAGTCCGTTCGCATCTATCATTCAAACGCAAATTTTTTCTGCAGTTACAAGGAAAATTGATGAATGTGACCCTGCGCCAGTTGCGTGCCTTGGTGGCCTTGGTGCGCACCGGCAGCTTCACGCAGGCTGCGACCTCCATGCACGTCACGCAATCGGCGCTTAGCAGCCTGATCAAGGAATTGGAGCAGAACCTGGGCGTGCGCCTGGTCGAGCGCAACACGCGCAGCATTGGTTTGACCGAAGCCGGGCGCGGCTTTGTGCCGCTGATCGACAAAATTTTGCAAGACCTTGACGGCGTGCTGGGCGGCATTGACGACCTGAAGGCACTGCGGCGCGGTGTGGTGCGCGTGGCCGCCCCGCAGCTCATGGCATGCACGCTGCTGCCCGAGGTGATTGCCGCTTACCGCAGCGCGCACCCAGGCGTGCAAGTGCGCCTGTCCGACTGCGCGGTTGACGGCGTGCTGTCGCGTGTGGCCGCAGGCGAGGCCGATTTCGGTATCGGCCCCGAGCGCAGCGCGAGCGCTGACGTCAGTGGGGAAACGCTGTTCGAGCTGCCGTTCATGGTCGTCTTCCCCGAAGGCCACCCGCTCGCGGCGCTGCCACGCATTTGCTGGAGCGACGCTGTGCAATACCCGTTCATTGCCCTGCAGGGCCAGTTTGCCGAGCGCCTCTCACTCGACCTGCACGGTGCGCTGCGCGAAATCACGCTGCACCCGAGCAACGAGGTCACGTTTATGACCACCGCCTTGAGCATGGTGAGCTCGGGCCTGGGCATTACCGCCTGCCTGCCCTATGCCCGTTCCCTGGTGCGCCTGTACCAATTGCACCTGGAGCCGCTGCACGACCCGCAGGTGCAGCGCAGATTTCTGGTCTATCAGCGCAGCGCGGCCACGCTCTCACCCGCAGCGCAGAGCTTCAGGGAGTTCTTGTTTGCTCACGTGGCGTCGCACCCCTGGAGTGCCGCCGGGGAACCGGCAATCATTGCCGGCTGAGCGACCTGCGCAGGTGGAGGCGCGCTTGTGACCATGCCAGCCCCACCTGGGGGCACGACCTGGCGCCCTACCGCCTCGCCAATCATGATCAGGGCTGGTGGCTTGACCCCATGCAGCAAGCCCAGCGCTGGGAGCGTGGCCACGGTGCCCACGATGCAGCGCTGCTCGGGGAGCGTGGCGCGTTCTACGAGCGCCGCCGGCGTACTCTCTGGCAGGCCATGGGCGACAAGCTGCTCACACACCACGGCCAGTGTGCCGACTCCCATGTAAATGACCACCGTCTGCCAGGGACGTGCCAGCGCTGCCCAGTCGAGTTGCACGGTGCGCTCTTCCTGCGCACCCTGCAGGTGGCCGGTGGCATAGACCAGCATGCCGGCGGTTTCCCGGTGTGTCAGCGGTATGCCGGTAGCAGCAGCGGCGCCCTGGGCGGCGCTGATGCCTGGAATGGTTTCGCAGGCAATGCCGGCCGCAGCAAGCCCCTCAGCCTCTTCGCCACCACGCCCGAAAACGAAGGGGTCGCCACCTTTGAGCCGCACCAGTGAGCGCCCCTGGCGCGCCAGCGTCACCATCAGTTCGATGATGCCTTCCTGCGGCAGAGTGTGGTTGCGGCTTTGCTTGCCGACATAGATCCGCTCTGCGCCCGGTGCGATATGGGCAAGCACGGCCTCGGAGACCAAATGGTCGTAGAGCACCAGCTCGGCGCTGCCGAGCACGCGGGCCGCCTTGAGGGTCAGCAGCTCTGCATCCCCCGGACCAGCCCCCACCAACGTGACCAAGCCCCACGGCGCTGGGCTGGAATAGGGCTTGGCGCCCGGGGAAACTTCCTTCATCGCTTCTCCTGCATCAATTCAGGCCATTGTCAAAAGCAACAGCTCCACCGTCCTTGACGATCATCAAGGAGCAGACAAGGGATAACCCTGATTATTCGATTCTCCTTGTTGCGGCGCCACTCCATGTCGTTTTTGCCTGACCTTTCTTTGCTGTACCAATTCGCAAGCGCCGCCGCGATTTTGGCCTTGGTTCCAGCCTTCGCCATAGCAGGCAACGCGCAGGCGAGCCCCGACACAGAGCGCCAGCAAGTCCTCGTGCAAATGGTGCGCCAGGACTGCGGCTCCTGCCACGGTTTGCGCCTGACGGGCGGTCTGGGCCCTGCGCTCACCGCCGCCGCTCTGACTGGCAAGCCCGTGGAATCCCTGGCTGCCACCATCTACGGCGGACGCCCTGGCACCCCCATGGCGCCCTGGAACGCCATGCTCAGCGAATCTGAAGCCCGCTGGATTGCAGAGCAACTGCAGAGCGGCTTCCCCGAACTCCCGAAAGCACACCCATGAACCGCAGACACCTGCTCTCCACTGCTGCCCTGGCCGCCCTGGCCCCGCTTGCCAGCGGCTGTGCATCTCCTTCATCCCGCACGCAGGCACCGGCCGACGTGCTGCGTGGCACGGGCGACCTGGGCGTTGTGGTGCTGCGCGCCAGCGGCACACTGGCCATTGTCGATACCAGCAGCCGCACGGTGCTCGGGCTGGTTACGGGGCTGGGCGACCTATCGCACGCGTCGGTGGTGTTTTCGCGCGATACGCGCTATGCCTTTGTGTTCGGGCGCGACGGTGGTTTGACCAAGGTCGACCTGCTCACGCAAACCATCTTCCGCCGGGTGATGCAAGCGGGCAACTCGATTGGCGGCGCCATCAGTGCCGACGGGCGCTTGGTGGTGGCACAAAACTACACACCTGGCGGCATCAAGGCGTTCGATGCCCAGACACTGGCGCTGGTGGCCGACGTACCCGCCGAGTACGCACCGGGCAAGCTCTCGCGCGTGGTGGGGCTGGTGGACTTGCCCGGCCAGCGCTTTGCCTACAGCCTGTTTGATGCAGACGAGATCCGCATCACCGATTTTTCCGACCCCACGCGCCCGCAGACCACACGCATCCCGAACATCGGGCACCAGCCATACGACGCACTGGTCACGCCCAATGGTCGCCACTACATTGCCGGCCTGTTCGGCGAGGACGGTCTGGCGCTGCTGGACCTGTGGCAAGTGCCCCCGAAAGTGCGCCGCATTCTGGACGGCTATGGCCGTGGCGAGCAGGCGCTGCCGGTCTACAAGATGCCGCACCTGCGCGGCTGGGCCGTGGCCGGTCGGCGGGCTTACTTACCCGCCATCGGCCGCCACGAGGTGCTGGTGGTGGATACCGAAACCTGGAAGGAAGTCGGCCGCATTCCTGTCGCTGGACAACCGGTGTTCGTCATGGCGCAGCCTGACGGGCGCCAAGTGTGGGTGAACTTTGCCGTGCCCGACTACCACCGCGTGCAGGTTATCGACACCACCACACAGGCGATTGTGCGCACGCTCGAACCGGGCAAGGCCGTGCTTCACATGGAATTCACGCCGCGCGGCGAGTCGGTATGGATCAGCTCGCGCGACGCGAACCATGTAAGCGTGGTCGACACACACAGCTTTGCCACGCAGGCGGTGCTGGAGCTCGACTCGCCCAGCGGCGTCTTCTTCACCTCGCGCTCGGCCCGACTCGGGTTCTAGGGTGACTTAGTGCCCTCCCTAGTTCCCACCACCGACCCGCTCGTACTGGCGCTGCTCAACCCATGGCAGCGTGGTTTTCCGCTGGTGCGCGCACCCTTTGCACACATCGGCGCAGCGGCCAAGCTGAGCGAAGCGCAGGTGATCGACGGCTACCGCCGTTTGCAAGCCTCTGGCGCGCTCAGCCGTATTGGCGGTGTGTTCGCGGGCAACGCTGGCGGTGCGGCCTTGCTTGCTGCCATGGCCGTACCGCCAGCGCGCCTTTCAGAAGTGGCCGCCACCGTATCGCAGCACCCCGGCGTCAACCACAACTACCAGCGCGAACACACCCACAACCTGTGGTTCGTCATGACCGGAGCGGACAAGCCTGCCGTGCACGCCGCCATGCGATCGCTGGAGCAAGCCACAGGCCTGCCAGCGTTGCAGTTGCCCATGCTGCGGGTCCACCGCATCGACCTCGGCTTTGATTTGCGCTCGGCCACGGCCGCCCACGCCATGCCAGAGGCTTTCGCAGCCACCCCAGTCGCACCCGTTGACAGGCCCCTGGCCGCCTTGCTGGAAGCGGGGGTTGCGCTGACGCCTCACCCGTTCGACGATTGGGCGCACGCGCTCGGGCGCACGCCAGAGGCCATCCTTGCCACGCTGCACCAATGGCTGGCGCAGGGAACGCTCAAGCGCCTGGGAGCCATCGTGTGCCACCACGAACTGGGTTTTGGCGCCAACGCCATGACCGTGTTTGACGTGCCCGGTGACGCGGTTGATGCACTGGGCGATGCGCTGGCGCGCGAAGTAGGCGTCACCCTGGCCTACCAACGCGAGCGCACTGCCGGCTGGCCCTACAACCTGTACTGCATGGTGCATGGCCGGGACCGCGATGCCGTGCGCGCTGTGCTTGCACGCGTGCTGCACAACACCGGCCTGGTCGACTGGCCGCACGAGGTGCTTTTCTCGTGCCGGCGCTTCAAACAGACCGGCCCCCGGCGTTTTCGCCCTCTCGATACTCCTGTGGAGGCTTGCCATGCTGTCGCCGGATGACGCCCGCCTGCTCACGCGACTACACGGTGGCTTTCCCCTGACCGACGAGCCTTTTGCGGAGGTCGCCGCCGAATTCGGTTGGAGCGAGGACGACGTGATTGCGCGCCTCGCCGCCCTGCTGGAGAGCGGCATGCTCACGCGCTTCGGTCCGCTGTTTCAGATCGAGCGCGCGGGGGGCCTCTTCGTACTGGCGGCCATGGCCGTTCCCGAGGAGCGCTACGACGCGGTGGCGGCCCAGGTCAACGCCTTGCCCGAGATCGCGCACAACTACCGGCGCACCCACGCGCTCAACATGTGGTTCGTCATTGGTACCGAAACCCCGGCGCAGGCGCAGGCGGCCATTGCACGCATAGAGGCGGACACCGGCCTCCCCGTACTCGCCTTCCCGAAAGAACGCGAATTCTTCGTCGAACTGAAACTTCCCTTCACCAGCGGAGCCCCCGATGGCGCTTGACGACTTTGACCGTGCACTGATTGCCGCGACCCAAGGCGGTCTGCCTCTGGTACCACGCCCCTACGACGCTGTGGGCGAACGCTTGGGAGTCTCTGGCCAGCAGGTACGCGAGCGTTTGGCGCAGATGCTGGACACAGGCCTTATCCGCCGTATCGGCGCCGTGCCCAACCACTACCGCCTGGGCTTTACCGCCAACGGCATGAGCGTGTGGAACGTGGACGATGCGCAAGTTGATGCCCTGGGCGAGCGCATCGGCCAGCTGCCCGGTGTGAGCCACTGCTACCGCCGCCCGCGCCGGTTGCCCACGTGGCCTTACAACCTGTTCGCCATGCTGCATGGCCGCACGCGCGCCGACGTTGAGCAGCAGGCCGAGCAGGTGCGCGAATTGCTGGGTGCTGCCTGCACGGAGCACAACATTCTTTACTCCACCGCCATCCTGAAGAAGACCGGATTGCGGCTGAAAAACACCTCATCCCTAGAAAGCTGAACCATGTTCCGCATCAGCCAATACATGCGCGAGCTCGCGCAGGCCGAAACAACCGGCCAATACCCACAGGCCGTGCACGCACGCCGGGGCAGCGGCGGGGCCCCAGGCCCGGTCGTCATCTGGAACCTGATTCGCCGCTGCAACCTGACCTGCAAGCACTGCTATGCGCTCTCGGCCGACCACGACT
>JBQMQB010000008.1:0-20760 GCA_052172715.1 Giesbergeria sp.
TAAGCGGCTGTGGCTGTATTCGCTGCCCGGTATGGCAGGCATGGCCGTGCTGGGCACGCTGCTGATGCAGCCCGAGCCGGTCTGGGCAAGCTCGCTGCCCGTCATCATTGCCACGTTGCCGGTAATTGTCCTGCACAGCCTGGCCGTGAGCTATGCGAGCTACCGGCTTATTCGCACCGTGGCACGGCAGAACCTGCAATTGAAGGAGCTGCGCCAACGCGATGGGCAGACGGGCCTGTTTGCCCGCGCTCACTGGCAAGAGCAGGCCCAGGCGGTGCTTGAAGGTGCGCGGCGCAGCAATCGACCGGCCTGGCTGCTGATGATCGATATCGACCATTTCAAACCCATCAACGACCTACACGGCCACACTGTGGGCGACGAGGCAATTCGCGTGGTGGGCGAGGTGATTCGTGAGTCAGTGCGCGACAGCGATTGCGCCGGGCGCTACGGCGGCGACGAGTTTGCCGTGGTCTGCGCGGATACCGACGAGGCGTACGCCCAGGCCATTGCGCAGCGCATCCGCGAACGCATAGAGGCGCTGCGCCTGCCAGACTTGCCCGAGCTGCGCCTGACCAGCAGCATTGGCATGGCGCAGGCCAGCCACAGCCACATGACGCTGCGCGACTGGCTCAACGCTGCCGATGCCGCGCTCTACCGCGCGAAACACGAAGGGCGCAACCAGGTGGCCAGTGTGTTCGGCACGCTGGTGCCAAACTGAGGTTCATCTGCGCATTTGGGAGCGGGAATTTTTTAGCCTTTTAGGCCGCTACAGCTTATGAAATAAGCGCTAACAACTATACAAACAATAGCAACTCGCTACTTAGCCCGGCCATTGCAGCGTGACCGTGCAACCCTGGCCCACTTCTGCCTGCGCGCCGACGCTGCCGCCATGCCGTGCAGCCACCGCCGCCACAAGCGCCAGGCCTGCGCCCACGCCTTCGAATGCACGCTCTGGGTGCAGGCGCTGGAACAAGCCAAACAGCCCTTTGGACCGCGCCATATCAAAGCCGACGCCGTTGTCCCGCACACTTAAGTGACACAAGCCCGCTGCATCGCGCGCGCAAGAAACGGCGATGCACGGCGCGCAGCTCAGGCGGGTGAACTTAACGGCGTTGGCCAGCAGCTCCTTGAGCAGTTGCCGCAAGAGCTGCGCATCGGCCTGCACGGCGGGCAGCTGCGGCGGTATTTGCCAAGTAATAGTCCGCCCCTGTAGGGCGAGAGAGACCTCGTCCACCACCTGCGGCAACAGGTGCTGCAAGTCCACCGTTTCAATGCGCAGCGGCGCAGCCTGAATGCACGAGAGCGCCAAAAGCCCATCGATCATGCGGCCCATGCGCTGGCCTGCATGCTCCATGGTGTCGAGAAACTCCAGTGCTTCGGCGTGCTCGGCGGGCGGCAGGGCAGCCGGCGCCACAATTTCGCGCAGCAGCGGTGCAAAGGCGGTGATGTGGCGCAGCGGTGCACGCAGGTCGTGCGAAATAGCGCGCAGCAAATCCTGGTGCGCAGCGCGCAGCTGCGCCAGTTCGACCTCGGCCGCGGGCGCGCCTGGCGTGTTGTCGCCAAGGCTCTCGGGTGCGGTGCTGACCATGGTCACACTCCTTTAGAACTTGCGCCGGTAGGCCTTCCTGGCTGCGTTGCCACCCTGGCTCGCTCTCAGGGCGCCGCGCGCTTGCTGGGCCGTTTCCAGCCTTCGATATGGGTCTGCTTGCCACGCGCAACACCCAACGCAGCCGGTGGCACGTTCTTGGAAATCGTAGAACCGCCCCCGACGGTCGCCCCCGCTCCGATAGTGACGGGCGCCACCAGCACGCAATTGCTGCCAATGTGCGCATCGGCCTCGATCACCGTGCGGTGCTTGTTGGCGCCATCGTAGTTGGCGGTAATGCTGCCGGCGCCGTAGTTCACGCGCTCGCCCACTGTCGCATCGCCCAGGTAGGCCAGGTGGTTGGCCTTGGCACCGTCGGCTAGCTGGCTGTTTTTCACCTCAACGAAGTTGCCGATATGTACCCCGCGCCCCAATTGCGCACCGGGGCGCAACCGGGCAAACGGGCCGACCAGCGCGCCCTCGCCCACCTGCACGCCTGCCGCTTCGCCGTCGATGTGCGTGAAAGGGTGAATCACCGCGCCTGCCGCAATGGTCGCGTTGGCAATGCAGCAGTAGGCGCCAATGCGCGCGCCCTCACCCAGCGCAACGCAGCCGGTGAAGATGCAGCCGACATCAATCTCTACATCCTGCCCGCACACCAGTTCGCCGCGCACGCCACTGCGGGCGTCGTCCCGCAGATCAAAGCGCGCTGGGTCGGCCAGGCGCACGCCCTGCTCCATGAGCGCGGCGGCGGCGCGTGCCTGGTAGGCGCGCTCGAGCTCGGCGAGCTGCGCGGGGCTGTTCACGCCGGCCACCTGCACGGCGTCGTCAATGGCGTGGGTGGTGACCGGCACGCCAGCAGCCACGGCCATGGCAACGACTTCGGTCAGGTAGTACTCGCCCTGTGCGTTCTGGTTAGATAGGCGCGGCAACCACTGCAGCAGCAGGCGCGCAGGCACGGCGAGGATGCCGCTGTACACCTCGGCAATGGCGCGCTCGGCCTCGCTGGCGTCTTTTTCTTCGACGATGCCCAGCACCGCGCCGTCGGCACCGCGCACGATGCGGCCATAGCCTTTGGGATCGGGCAGACGCACGGTGAGTAGGGCCAGCGCTGTGTCGGCGCATGCATCGAGCAGCGCACGCACAGTGCCCGCTTGCGTCAGCGGCACGTCGCCCGAGAGCACCAGCACCGTGCCATCAGCGGCAAGAAACGGCGCTGCCTGTTGCACCGCGTGGCCAGTGCCCAGCTGCGGCTCCTGGCGTGCAAATTTCAAGTCAAAATGGCTTCTACCGCTTTGTGGTAAAGCGCAAGCAGCTTCTACTTCGATAGCACCGTGACCGGTAATCACGATGGCGCTGCGCGCAGCGAGCGCGGCTGCCTGGTCCAGCACATGCTGCAGCAGCGGG
Source organism: Giesbergeria sp. (assembly GCA_052172715.1). Lineage (GTDB taxonomy): Bacteria > Pseudomonadota > Gammaproteobacteria > Burkholderiales > Burkholderiaceae_C > Simplicispira. Next base: position 2,993 of record JBQMQB010000008.1, read on the forward strand.
CGGCCGGCCAGGCGCTGCAAGACTTTGGGAGTGCGGCTCTTCATGCGCGTACCCTTGCCGGCCGCCATGACTACGATATCGATGGAATTCATGCAAATGCGGGTTGTGTACCGGGCGGCGCCCGGCCTCGCGCATGATTATCCCCGCCCTACCGCAGCAGCACCTTCTCAGCAGCTTGGCGCAGGGGCGCACACGGGTGCCCGGCGCAGCACTTGGCGCTGCACCGCATCGGGCCGCTGCCAGGCAAAGCGCAGCTCCATGCCACGCGCGGCCTCGATAAGCACGCGCGAGCCGGCCGGCACGCGCAGCGTCTGGCCCGCACAAAGAAAAACATCCCCCGCACGCGCACTGTCTGGTTCGAACGGCCCGCGTCCAAACGTCAGCCATGCACAGCCAGAATCAATGCGCAGCAATTGCGCACGCGGCGCCGACAGTCTGACCACATCCCCCGGCGCCAGGCGCTGTCCGGCACCGGTGGCGGGCAAGACGGGTGCGGAACCTGCGAAACGGAACGACGGTGCGGCGGCAGACATGGGAACCTCCAGAAAATGCAGTAATAAGGCTTGTCATGGTCTGCCTTTGTCTCCCTAGCGTCCAATGAAAACGGCGGTCCGTATTAATGCACCAATCGCATCAATAGAATGGCGCCATGGCGAACCTACCCAAGCTACCACCTCCCCAGCCACTGCCCCGCAGCCGTCCCGTGGGGCTGGGCCAATGGCGCGCTTTCCTCGCCGTGGCCGAACACCTCAACTTCCGCGCCGCTTCCGAGGACCTGTCGCTCACGCAATCGGCCGTCAGTCGGCAAATCCAGGCGCTGGAAGACGAAATTGGCCTTCCGCTGTTCCTGCGCCACACCCGCGCGGTGGAACTCACCAGCGCCGGCGCGCAGTTGCTGCGCAGCGTTTCCCAGGCTATCGAGCGCATCGACGCGGCGGTGCGCCTGGCACGGCAAAACGCCGGCCGCAAAAGCGTGGCCATCACGACCTGGGCAAGTTTTGCCTCAATGTGGCTGATTCCGCGCATGGAAGACTTTCAGCGTGCGCACCCGGGCATCGACATCCGCATAGACGCCAGCGATGCGCATGTCGATCTGGACACCGCCGACGTGGACCTGGCCCTGCGCTATGGCATGCCCGGCCCACGCATGCAGGGCGGCGAGCGCCTGTTTGGCGAGCAGCTCGCCGTGGTTGCCAGCCCCTGGCTGCTCAAGGCCATGTCGACGCCCAGCACACCAGCAGATCTGGCACGTTTCACGCTGATCGAGGCGGGCGATGCGCACCACACGGCCAACCTCGAATGGCTGACCTGGCGGCGTTGGTTCGAAACGCAAGGCTGCGGCCAGCTCCAGCCCAAGCGCTGGCTCTACTTCAACTACGCGCACCAGATCGTGCAAGCAGCGCTGAGCGGCCAGGGCCTGGCCTTGGCGCGCATGCCACTCATTGCAGATGCGCTGGCCTCGGGCGACTTGGTAGAGGTGATGCCCGGCCACCGGCTCGATTCACCGCTGGCCTACTGGCTGCTGACCAGCCCGCGAAGCCGCCAGCGCCCGGAGATTCAGGACTTCTGCGCCTGGCTGGCGCTGGAAGCTGAAAAGACACGCCGGGCGATTGGCGACGTGCCGACCCCAGGCACTCTGCGGGCGCACAGCTGACGCCTCCTATTTCATGCGTCACCGCGCCGACCGTTGGCCGTCGACATAAGGCCGCGCCTGCAAGATGATGATTTGCTGGCCCTGCATGGCCCACTCGATGTCCTGGTCTTGCTGACCGAAACGCCGCTTGATGGCATCGGCCACGGCGGAGAGGCGGCGCACGGCATCGTCGGTCAACACCTGGCGCTGGGTGACGGGGACCTCCTGCACACCGCCTGCTTGATGAAGTTGCAGCGCTGTGGTTTCGTCTGATTGGCTGACCACCTGCACCGCCTTGGACCAGCTGGAGTACATCACCTGCTCGGCGATGCGCGCGCCTTCCACCACCCGAATCCCCAAACCACGTTTGGCCGAAATGTAGGTCACGTAAGGCCGCGCTGCATCGAACGGGTCGCGCGTCACCATCACGCCGGCGCTGCTCGCGTTCACCGCCGCCTGCACCAGCACCGCCATGACCACCGCGCCGTCATCCACACCTGCCGCGCGGCGGGCTTCGTACGCCTCGAAGTTGAAGACCGATGCCCACACGGTGCGCACCGCGTCATCCAATGCAGCGGCGGCAGTGACGTTGGGCACCGTGGTGTAGAGCCCCGCGCCGCTGAAGTGCGCCAGGTCTTCCGAGTTGGACGAGCTGCGCACAAACACGCCCTTGCCTTGTAGCTGCTCTCGCCATTGTCGTTGCCACTGGCCCGACACTGCCGGATCGATGGGCCAGTGGGCCATATCGTTCTGCAACTGTGCGAGGGCTTTTTTGCGGACTTCGGGCTGACTCTCAAAGCCTGGCGCCTGCCGCATTGCAGCCATGCGGTCGGCGAGTCCATGGCGCTTGGCAAACTGGGCGTAGTGAGCAAACGGAATGCAAAAACCATCGGGTACCACGACTCCGGAAATCGATGCCGCCCAGACCACACCCAGATTGGCCGCCTTGGCGCCGCAGCGCTGGCTGTCGCCCGCGCGCAGATCGCCCAGCCGCGCCATGGCGGTGCTCGCCAGATCGGGTTGAAGCAACAGTTGCGTCCGAACTGTGGGCCGTGGCTGCCCAATTTCCTCGGGCGTTGCAGGTCGGATGCGGTACTGCGCATTGGCAACGTTCAGTACCACCCATTGCCCGTCGAGCGGCTGCAGCACCGCCGCCGCACCCTGCACGTAGGCGTTGGGAATGCCCCAGCCTTTGGCCAGCAGGTTCACGTGTGACAGCGCGGTGGAGGGCCGCTCGGTGATCACGCCGGCGACGGGCGCGAGGGACATAGGCACCTGGCGCAGTACGGCAATGTCGCGCGGCCCGAGGTCACCCATGGCGTCGGGCGACGGCACGATGCGCAGTCGGCCCACTGCATCGCCCGTGTTCAGCGCCATATACGGCTGCTCGCGCACCAACATTTCCTGGGTGATGAAGGCAACGCCCAACTGCTGCGCACGCCGGGCGTGCAGGGTGGAATTGGTTTTGAACACCACCGGGGCAAAGAAGCTCGCCTTAACCGTACGGTCTGACAAGGCCAGCAGCGTGGGCGTGATCAAGTCACCTTCCCAGAATTCGTAGGTGTACTGGCCGCTGGCAGCCTGCCGACTCAGTGTCCCCAGAAGAAAGCGCCGGTCAGGCTCCAGATAGTTGCGATCCACGCCGACCTTGTCGAGCACGGGACCTATGCGTTGCTCTCGGATATAGCGTTCGTGCAGCTGAAAATGCGGCGTGTTGATGTAGTCGATATGCGCCGGGACGTAGTGGCGGTCAATGACAAAAATAACGTGCGGAGTTTCGAGCGGTGTGCCCGCGTTGTAGGTTCTAGCGAGCTGGAGAAAGTCTTCTTCGCTGCGAAGTATGTGCAGTGCTGCCGGAGCCTCGTTCAAGGGCGGAGCAGGCGATGCGGTCGAGGACGCTGATGGAGCCCGTATGCGAGCGGCGCTGGCTGGCTCCTTCCGGGGCGCTGCGATGCTGGCAAAACCCGCCTTCGATGCATTTTTGTGCTCGTAATACGAAGGCTTGCGCGCGAGCTGGGCATGCGCTGCGCCCGCAACCAGCAAGGCCGCCGCGGCTCCCAGCAGGGCAGAGATTTTCCAGCTCATCGCAGCACCCCGCTGAACCCGCCTTGGGCTTACGCTCAGGCCAGCAGCACGCGCGCAAACTTGCGCTTGCCCACCTGAACCACGTAGGTTCCCGCCGCCAACTTGAGGGCGCGGTCGTTCACAACGGCGCCGTCTACGCGCACACCACCACCGTCGATAAGGCGGTTGGCCTCGCTGGTTGAAGGCGCCAGGTTGGCTTGTTTCAGAAGCGCACCAATGCCCAGCGGCGCGCCGCCAAGCGGCACGTCTGGAATTTCGTCGGGTACGCCGCCTTTGCTGCGGTTGGCAAAATCTTGCTCTGCGGAATCTGCAGCCGCAGCGCTGTGAAAGCGCGTGGTGATCTCGCGCGCCAGCAGCACTTTGGCATCTTTGGGGTTGCGGCCGCCTTCGATTTCAGCCTTCAGCGCGGCAATTTCGGCCAGCGAGCGGAACGACAGCAGCGTGTACCAGCGCCACATCAGCGTGTCCGAGATAGACAGCACCTTGGCAAACATGGTGTTGGCGTCCTCGCTGATACCAATGTAGTTGTTCTTGCTCTTGCTCATCTTCTCGACGCCGTCGAGCCCTTCGAGCAAAGGCATGGTCAGGATGCACTGCGGTTCCTGGCCATATTCCTGCTGCAGGTGCCGACCCATGAGCAGGTTGAATTTCTGATCGGTACCGCCGAGCTCCAGGTCGCTCTTCAAGGCCACTGAGTCGTAGCCCTGCATTAGCGGGTACAAAAATTCGTGCACGCTGATCGACTGTCCAGTGGTGAAGCGCTTGTGGAAGTCGTCGCGCTCCATCATTCGGGCCACGGTGTATTTGGCCGCCAAGGCGATCATGCCGCTCGCGCCAAGCGGCTCGCTCCACTCGCTGTTGTAGCGAATCTCGGTGCGTGCCGGGTCCAGCACCAGGCTGGCTTGGCGGTAGTAGGTTTCGGCGTTTTCCTTGATTTGCTCAGGTGTCAGCGGCGGGCGGGTGGTGTTGCGGCCGGAGGGGTCACCAATCAGGCTGGTGAAGTCGCCTATCAGGAAAATTACCTGGTGGCCCAAATCCTGCAACTGGCGCATCTTGTTGAGCACCACGGTGTGGCCGATGTGGATGTCGGGTGCGGTTGGGTCCAGCCCGAGCTTGATGCGCAGCGGCTGGCCGGTGGCCTCGGAGCGCGCCAGCTTTTTGACCCATTCCTGCTGTGGCAGTAGTTCGTCGGCACCGCGGAGCGACACTTCAAGCGCCTGTCCTACGGTCTCGGTGACCGGAAAAGATGTAACAACTGAGGAGTTCATAAGGGTTTTTTGGGGTGTCAAGCCGGGGGTGTTCGTTATACTTCGGCGCACTTCGCAGTCGCGGATTCTAGTAGGCCCGGTTTTTTTGAGAGCCCCGCCTCGATCCCTTCGACCGACATCCTGACAGTTGTGCGCCTTGACCAGGCACCCGGCCGCACTTGGCCGCCTGCCCGCTCAGACCCACGCCACCCTGGGGACAGAACTTTGAACAATGGCTTGACCAACGCCAGCCGCGCCGTGCTGGAGACCGTTTCCCGCAGCCTGCGCAACCATCCCAAACGCCTTACTGCCGCCCTCGCGGTGCTGCTGCTCACCGCTGGCGGCGGCGCATTTGCCGTGGCCTCACTGGGCCCAGACGCCGCCGACCTGCCGCAGCAGCGCATTGCGCAGCCAGTGCAGTCGCTCGCCAGCGACGCCACCCTGGCCCAGTTGACCGACCGCCCCGCTTTCACGCTCTACCGCAGTGAGCAACTGCGCAGCAGCGACACGGCCGAATCGCTTTTGCAGCGTCTAGGCGTGGCCGACCCTGCCGCCGCCGCCTGGCTGCGCCGCGATGCCAACGTGCACCAGAATCTTCTAGGACGCAACGGCCGCTCGGTCACGGCTGAAACGACCGACGACCACCAGCTCACGCGCCTGACTGCACGTTGGGCACTGGATGACAACGCAAGCTTCAAGCGATTAGTCGTCGAGCGCTCGGGAGATAGCTTTACGTCCCGCCTCGAGTCTGCGCCCCTCACAGCAAGCAGCCGCCTGTCTGGTGGCGTCATCCGCAGCTCACTGTTTGCGTCCACGGACGATTCCAACATTCCCGACGCGGTTGCCGTGCAAATGGCAGAGCTGTTTTCGGGCGATATCGATTTTCGCCGCTCACTGCGCAAGGGCGACCGCTTCTCAGTGGTCTACGAAACGCTGGAAGCCGATGGCGAGCCGCTGCGCTCGGGCAAGGTGCTGAGCGCCGAATTCATCAACAGCGGCAAGCGCCACGAGGCCGTGTGGTTTCAGGAACCTGGCAGCAAGGGCGCCTACTACACCCTGGCTGGCGAGAGCCTGCGCCGTGCCTACCTGAGCGCACCGCTGGAGTTTTCGCGTGTGTCCAGCGGTTTTTCCGTCCGTTTCCACCCCATTCTGAAAAAGTGGAAAGCCCATCTCGGTACAGACTTTGCAGCACCCACCGGCACGACCGTACGTACTGTGGGCGACGGCGTGGTGGAATTTGCCGGCGTACAAAACGGTTTTGGGAACGTCATCTTCGTCAAACACCGCAGCGAGCACGTGACGGTCTACGCGCACCTGAGCCGTATCGACGTGAAGAAAGGCCAATCCGTCGAGCAAGGCCAGAGCATTGGCGCCGTCGGCTCCACCGGCTGGGCGACCGGCCCGCACCTGCACTTCGAGTTCCGCGTAGGTGGCAAGCAGCAAGACCCGATGACCATTGCCAAGTCCAGCGAGGCAGCAGCCCCCATCTCTAAAGCATCACGCCCCGCGTTTGAGCGCATGGCGACCATGGTGCGCACGCAGCTCGAGTCGGCTGAGCTCATCCAACAGGCCAGTGCAGAGTAGGCAAGAAAACGAGCAGCCACGTCTTCTGAGCGCCCTTTGTGACGGTTTTCCGAGCAGCACGGCCTAACCGGCATTCGCTTGGTTGGCCTACCAAACCCTTAGCTGGCTTGCTGCAAACCATCCTTACAAAAACACACGGGCGCCATAGGCGCCCGTGTGTTTTTGGTGGGGCCGTTGCCCCGCCTGATTGAAGAGCCTCTCCGTCAGGAAAAACTAGACCCGCAGCCGCACGTAGACGTGGCGCCCGGGTTCTTGATGACAAACTGCGCACCCTGCAGGTCTTCCTTGTAGTCAATCTCGGCGCCTACCAAATACTGAAAACTCATGGCGTCGATCAAGAGCGACACGCCATTCTTGGTCATCACCGTATCGTCGTCGTTGGTGATTTCATCGAAGGTGAAACCGTACTGAAAGCCCGAGCAACCACCGCCCTGCACGAAGACGCGCAGTTTCAGCTCAGGGTTGCCTTCTTCAGCGATCAGATCTGCCACTTTTGCAGCAGCACTCTCGGTGAAGATGATGGGATCGGGCATTGTGGGAGGGGCGGTTTGTACTGCGGCAGTCATAGGGAAAACTCCAGATATCGTCTTTGGGGCAAATACTACTTCAGAGTTCACAGAAATTGCGCTACTGCGCATTTGACGCCAGCTTCAGTGGGGCCTTTTCCTCGATCACTGCATCGGTCGGTACCATGTTCCCGCATATGGTGGCGCCTTGGTGCATTTCCAGAGCCTTGTAGTGCACGTCACCGGTGATGCGGGCCTTTGGCTGCAGTTCGAGCAGCGCGCTCGCATGTACCGGCCCAATGACTTCACCATTGACGATGACATGTGCGGCATGCACGGCCCCCTCCACCTTCGCCTGCGCCGAAATCACCAGCAGGCCAGCCTGCCCAGTTTCGGCGCGCACATCACCACACACCTGGCCGTCAATCCGCAGGCCGTCGGTGAAATACACATCGCCTTCGACGCGGCTGCCCTGGGCGATCAGGCTCTTGATGACGGGTTGTTTGTTGCGGGAAAACATGGAAGAGACTCCTCAGGATGCGCCAAGCCAATGACAGGCTGACGGGTTGCCGCTTAGGGGGTGATTTCGGTGGTCTGCGACGCGCGGACCCGGCCCTCGTGCAGGATTCTGGCGGTCAGGGTTTTTACCACGGCATGGGGCGGTAAACGGACAACGCCTTCCAGCCTTTGGTACTGGCGCAATTTGAAGGCCTGCGCCTCACCGGCGAAAGTCTGGGCCCAAGGCTTGCCCTCACGCGTGCCAGAGGCCACCAATTCAAGCTGACCTGAAAATTCACTGGCATTCTTCACCGGGCGCATAAGCAGCACCTGCCAGCGCAGCGTGGCATCGGCCTGCTGCTCGGCCTGCAGGCCCCGAATCGCCAGATCGTCCCCAGAGGAACTGCTGGGGATAAGTTTTTCGAAGAACCCCAGGTCTTCGCGGAGCGAGCGGTTTTCACTCTCGAGCTGCTTGAGCTGAAGTTTGAGCTGGTCGAGTGCTGACCGCTCTGCCAGCAGCAGGCTGCCCGAGGTATTGGCAATGGTCTGCGCCTGCAAGGAATCCTCGCGAAAGCGCGCCACTTCGGCGCGCAGGCGCACCAGCTCTTCGCGGCTGCCTGCATCCAGTCCGGCGATTGAACGACCAAATTCAAACGTCCACAGCGATACGGCCGCACAAAACCCCAGAAACACCGCCAGTATCAGCCAGCGCACCGGCCATGGCAGCGCGCTGCGCACCGCCACCCGCGGGGCACTGATGGTCAGACGGCGACGCAGCAATCGAAAACGCATGCTTCTCCTGTAGGCACGGCGTTGCGCAGATCGGCTCTGCACGCAGCCAAAAATGGCGATTGTGGACCAACCAGGCCACCAGAAATGAAAAAGGCCGCCACCGGGGAAACCGGTGCGGCCTTTGAACGTAGTCCGCAGGTGCGGATCAACGCTTGGAGAACTGCTTGGCGCGGCGTGCAGAACGCAGACCGACCTTCTTGCGTTCGACTTCGCGTGCGTCGCGCGTCACGAAACCAGCCTGGCTCAGAGCCGGCTTGAGCGTCGTGTCGTAGTCGATCAGGGCACGGGTAATGCCGTGGCGGGCTGCGCCAGCCTGGCCGGACTCGCCGCCGCCGTGCACGTTGATCATCACGTCGAAAGTTTCGGCGTGGTTGGTCAGCATGAGGGGTTGCTTGGCGATCATGATCGAAGTTTCACGGCCGAAGTAGGACTGGATGTCCTTGCCGTTGATCGTGATCTTGCCAGAGCCTTTTTTCAGAAACACGCGGGCGACGCTGGATTTGCGACGGCCTGTGCCATTGTTCCATTCACCAATCATCTCAAGGCTCCTTACAGTTCCAGCACTTTGGGCTGTTGGGCGGTGTGGGGATGCTCTGCACCACCGTACACCTTGAGTTTCTTGATCATGGCGTAGCCGAGCGGACCCTTGGGCAGCATGCCCTTGACGGCCTTTTCCAGCGCGCGGCCGGGGTGCTTGGCTTGCATGTCACGGAAACTGGTGGCCGTGATACCGCCGGGGTAACCCGAATGGCGGTAGTAAATCTTGTCAGTCGACTTGGCGCCGGTGACTTTGAGTTGCGCTGCATTGATGATGACGATGAAGTCACCGGTATCGATGTGGGGCGTATAAATGGCTTTGTGTTTTCCGCGCAGACGGTGGGCAACTTCGCTGGCTACCCGGCCGAGCACCTTATCGGTGGCGTCAATCACAAACCACTCGTGCGTCACATCAGCGGGTTTTGCGCTGAAAGTTTTCATGAGTTTCTCTGGTTTGACCGACCTTAAAAAAGGGGTCGGCGTCCTTGGGCTCTTTTCCACGGTCGGTGTTTCTCTTCAATGGAAACCTCTTAGGTGGCAAATGTGGCCATGGCGCGAAGCCAAGCCACACTTCGCCGCGGAGCACGCATGCGCTGCGAAGCCCGCCATTATATGAAATTCTGGGTGAACTGTGTAGCACAAGTGCGCTGACGACAAACAACCAACCACAGACTGACGCCACATCCTTGGGCTCCGACGCGCCGACGCAACGCTTTCACGGCGCTACCCGTGAACACCAGAACACCCAGCACTTCACGTTGATTTGGCGCGCAGCGCCGCTGACGCTGTCAGTCACCATCACCGCGTGAAAAACTTCAACATGGCGCAGGCGCATCGACGGCAGGCCGCTCAATTGGCGAAGTTGTTACGCTCCAGAGGCTCCATGGCCTTGCGAAATTCCACACAGGCGTCTCGGCCCGCGTTGCTCGGTTTGCGACACTCTTCTCGCAGGCACATGCTGCGGGTAAACGCGCTGGTGTTTTCACACGGCGGCGGTGGCGCCTTTCGCGCGACAGGCACAGGCACAAGCGCCGGTAGCTGAGCAGGCGCAGGATCGGGCTCCTGCGGCGTCGCTGGCACAGCCTGAATGGGCTCTTTGATGCTCTTGGACACTCGTGCGGGGCGGGGTGGCGTCTTGGACACTGCCCGTGGATCGTCAGAGACCACGAAAGCCGACGATACATCTTCTTCGCTCGCGCTTGACTCGCTGGCAGCCGCTTGCGCCGCGAGGGCATCCACATCGCTTTGCTGCGACGCCGCAGCTTGCGGAGCTTCTGCCGGCGGCTTCGATTCCGTAATGATGACGTCCGCCACCGGCTCCTTTGCCAGCGGCGCCTGGGGCGGCGTGCGCAAAGCCCAGACCACGGCTCCCACAGCCAGGCCGAAGATGCCGGCGATGAGCCACACCCCTAGCGAACGACGCCCAGGCATCTCTGCCTTATCGCGCGTCCATTCGGATTCAAGCACGGGTTTGCTGCCAGAAGCCGTCCGACCCGAGGCAGCGGGCTCAGCCGATTGCACACTGTCGGGATCGAGAAATACGGTGTCTTGTTCACGATAGGCACTGTCGCGCTCGACGAATATCGTGTCGACGACCTCGGCCCTTGCGGCCGCCTCCACCGGTTCGGCGACCACCAACGGAGCCACAGGTTTTTGCGGCAAGGGGCCGGAGACCGCAGCCCCCTGCTCTTTGGCAACGGCGTCAGCCAAAGGAGGCTGCCCGGTGAGATCGACCGTCGTTGCCGTGAGGGCAGCGTCTGGGTAATCGGTGGGTTCCACCCAAATGTCGCCCAGCCCTACGCGGAAATCAAAATGATCCAGGCCGGCAGGCGCCACACCCATTTCCATCAAGGCGAGAAATTCGTCGATGCTCTGCGGCCTGTCTTTGGGGTTGAGCTTGAGCGCTCCGGATATCGCGTGGACAAACGGTGCCGAATACGCTTGGCCGAACTGGGTGCCCACCGTCCTGGCTACGCGTGAAAATGGCGTCATACGGTCCCGCAGGGAACGCAGTGTGGCCGGCAGCGGAGCGTCGTTGCACAAACAACCATGAACCACCGCCGCGAGCGAATAAAGATCGCTCCATGGGCCTTGCTCAAGCTCGCCAGTGACAACGCCAGCACCATCACCATCGCTGTCGGAATACTGCTCGATTGGCGCGTAGTTCACTTTCAGGACTGCGGTGTGCTTGCGATCACGATCGTTGATAGCGTGGCGCGAGGCACCCAAATCCAGCAACACAGGCGGACCCACGTCCTGCAAAAAGATGTTGTCGGGCGAAATATCACGGTGCAAAGCGTTGGCTTCGTGCAACACCCGCAGTGCATCCAGCACCGCCCACAGCACCTGACGCAGCCAAGCCTCGGGCGGCGGCGAGCGCATCTGGGCGCGTGCCTGCTTGAACGTCATGCCCCGGTACAGCGGCATCACCATGTAGGCCGTGTTGTGCGCCTCCCAGAAGCGGAACACCTTGACCAACGAAGGATGGTCGAACTGCGCCAACATGCGCGCTTCGTCCACAAACGAATGCAGCCCCGCCTGAAACGCTGGCTCGTCGGTCGACGAGCGTGCCCAGAGCGCTCCATCGCTGGCGCGCGAAGCAAGGGCGGTCGGCATGTACTCCTTGATCGCCACCGAACGGTGCAGCGAATGGTCGAAGGCTTGGTAGACCATGCCAAAACCACCCACACCCAAGAGCGAGAGAATTTCGAATTCCGCCAGGCGCGTGCCCGCCTGCAGCGCATCCATGTGGCGCATCGAGGCACGGGTTTCTGAACTTTTACTATCGGTCATGCGGGCGGGAAAACTACGGACGACTGAAAACACAGGCGCACAAAATGGCTCGCCTGACACATCATCATAGGTTTCCAAGGCGAGTGAGTGCAAAAATTGGCTTTCTAGGACAAAAATGTACGTTCCGGGCGCACTCTGTGGCAAGTCACCTGAAACAGCCAAGTGCAGCAAAAAACATGCCATCCACGCTTACCGTGCGGAAACCGTGCGCCCCACCTTGGTTACCATCGCCCCATGTTCAGTTATCGCCACGCCTTCCATGCAGGCAACCACGCCGATGTGCTTAAGCACACGGTCCTGATTGCCGCCCTGCAGCACCTCACCGAAAAGGACGCTGCGCTGACAGTCGTGGACACCCACGCTGGCGCCGGTCTGTACCGGCTTGACGGCGACTACGCACGCACCAGCGGCGAAGCGGGCGGGGGCTTACTGCGTCTGGCCGCTCCTGCGCCGGATGCCGAGCCGCTGGTGCCCGCCTTGCAGGCCTATGTGGACTTGGTGCGCTCGTTCAACCAGGGCAACCACCTCAAGGTCTATCCGGGCTCGCCCTTCATCGTCCAGCACTTGCTGCGGGCGCACGACAAACTCAAACTGTTCGAACTGCACCCCAGCGACGCGCGTGCGCTCGTCGGCAACGTGGCACAGCTCGAAGCCGGGCGCCAGGTGGCCGTGCTGAGCGAAGATGGTTTTGAAGGCTGGCGCAAGTTTCTGCCTCCACCAGCTCGACGGGCTTTTCTACTCTGCGATCCAAGCTACGAAATCAAGAGCGACTACGCCAAAGTTTTGGATCTGGCCACCGAAGGCATGAAGCGATTTTCCACCGGCACCTATGCGGTGTGGTACCCGCTGATTGCCCGACCTGAAGCACACGACCTGCCCCGTCGCCTAAAAACGTTGGCCACCAAAAATGGCAGAAGCTGGCTGCACGCCACGCTGACCGTCAAGGCGGGCAAAGTCAAGGAGCTCGCCGACGGCAAAGTCGTGCGTCCTGGGTTGCCGGCCAGCGGCATGTTTTTGATCAACCCACCGCACACACTCAAGGCGGCGCTCGCACCCGCCCTGCCGCAACTCGTGGCACGGCTGGGCCAGGACCAGCACGCCACGTTCACACTCGAATCAGGCGGCTGATTCTGGCTGCGTGACAGGCGCGGTGCGCCCCAGGCGCCGGCACAGCTCCAGCACCGCGGCGCTCTGGTTCATGGTGTAGAAATGCAGCGCCGGCGCTCCACCAGCGCGCAACTGCTCGCACAAGCGCGCCACCACGTCGAGGCCAAAGGCCTTGATACTGGCCACGTCGTCGCCGTAGGACTGCAGGCGCAAGCGCACCCAGCGCGGCACTTCAGCACCGCAGGCATCCGAAAAACGCAGCAGTTGGCTGGAGCTGCCTATGGGCATGATGCCGGGGACCACCGGCACGTGCGCACCCTGGCGGGCAGCGTCGTCCACAAAGCGGAAGTACGCGTCGGCGTTGTAGAAATACTGGGTGATGGCCGAGTTGGCCCCCGCCTGCACCTTGGTCACGTAGGCCCGCAGATCGGCCTCGGGCGAGCGCGCCTGGGGGTGCACTTCGGGGTAGGCCGCCACTTCAATATGAAACGCGTCGCCAGTTTCCGCACGGATGAAGGCGACCAGATCGCTGGCGTAGTGGAACTCACCGCCCATGCCATATCCGCTGGGCAGATCGCCGCGCAGCGCCACCAGGCGCTTGACGCCCATGGCATTCAGCATAGCCAATTGCTCGCGCACCGACTGGCGCGTGGCGCCAATGCAGGAGAAATGCGAGGCAGCGGCCACACCTTCCTGGAGGATTTCGCGCACCGTGTCGAAGGTGCCCTGCTGGGTCGAGCCACCGGCGCCGTAGGTCACCGAGCAGAACTCAGGCGCCAGCGCCTGCAGCTGCTGGCGCACGCCACGCAGCTTGGCCGCCCCCTCGGGCGTCTTGGGTGGGAAGTATTCAAAGCTCACCGCAACAGCGGCATTGGGGGTGTTGGCTGCGCTCATGCGGCCCTCCGCGCAAAAACAAAAAATTCATGGTTGCCATCGCCACCATCAATGGGGCTGTCAAACCAAGCCTGTACCGCCAGACCAAGCTCGGCACAGCATTCCCGGATGCGCTGCTCCACCACGGCATACAGCGCCGCATCGCGCACGATGCCGCCTTTGCCGACCTGGCCGGGTTGCAGCTCGAACTGGGGTTTGACCAACATCAGCATTGCCCCGCCCTCGGCGAGAAATGGCACCAGCGCGGGCAGCACCAAGGTCAGCGAGATAAACGACAAATCACCCACAATGACCTCAAACTTAAGGTCGGATTGGCCTTCAGCGCTTACGTCGTCTGCGCTAACAGCTATCAAATCAGAAGCATCTAGCGCCCGTGCATTCACCTGCTCAATGCAGGTGACACGCGCATCGTCCCGCAGGCGCGGGTGCAACTGCCCCTGGCCCACGTCTACGCCGACCACGCGCGCAGCGCCCTGCTGCAACAGACAATCGGTGAAGCCACCGGTCGATTGGCCGATGTCAAGGCACAAGCACCCCGCCACGTCCAACTCCGTGGCGGCCAATGCCCCTTCGAGCTTGAGCCCGCCGCGCGAGACATAGCGCGCCTCTGAGCTGTCTTGCAGCTGCAGCTCAGCATCGTCCGGCACGTTGTCGCCGTTCTTCGCCACCTGCTTCCAGGGGCCCTGCCCCACGCGCCACTGCGCGCCCGCAGCCAGCAGCCGCTGCGCCTGCGCGCGCGAAGCGGCGAGGCCGCGTTCGACAAGAAGTTGGTCAATTCGCATGGTGTTCCGATAGTTGTGCTGCCCGGCCGATTCAGCGCGTAGCGAGCGGCCCGAAGGCTAGGCACGAGGGGCCTCGTAGCAGCGCTACGTGAAGATTTTCGGGAGGCCCGCAACGACGCCTGCGGGCCGCGCAGTAGCGCTACCCCTCAATAACGGTAGGTATCAGGCTTGTAAGGGCCTTGCTTGGGCACACCAATATAGGCGGCCTGCTCGGTCGTCAGTTCGGTCAGCATCGCGCCCACTTTCTTCAGGTGCAGGCGCGCTACTTTTTCGTCCAGCGACTTGGGCAGCACGTAGACCTTGCCCACTTCATAGGCATCAGGCCGCGTGAACAGCTCGATCTGCGCAATGGTCTGGTTGGCAAACGACGCACTCATCACGAAGCTTGGGTGGCCCGTGCCGCAGCCCAGGTTCACCAAGCGGCCCTTGGCCAGCAGGATGATCTTCTTGCCATCGGGGAAGGTGATGTGATCGACCTGGGGCTTGATTTCTTCCCATTCGTAGCCTTCGATCGACGCGATATCAATCTCATTGTCGAAGTGGCCGATATTGCAAACAATGGCCTGGTCCTTCATAGCGGCCATGTGCTCGTGGCGGATCACGTCGCGGTTGCCGGTGGTCGTGACAAAAATGTCAGCCTTGTCGGCGGCGTACTCCATGGTGACGACTTTGTAGCCCTCCATCGCAGCCTGCAGGGCGTTGATCGGGTCGATTTCCGTCACCCACACCTGGGCGCTGAGCGCGCGCAGCGCCTGGGCGCTGCCCTTGCCGACGTCGCCGTAACCGGCCACACAGGCGACTTTGCCGGCAATCATCACGTCGGTCGCGCGCTTGATGCCATCCACCAGCGACTCGCGGCAACCGTAGAGGTTGTCGAACTTGCTCTTGGTGACCGAGTCGTTCACGTTGATGGCGCGGAAAAGCAAGGTGCCCTTGGCCGACATCTCGTTCAGGCGGTGCACGCCAGTGGTGGTTTCTTCCGTCACACCGATGATTTCGGCCGCTTTGCGCGAGTACCAGGTGCTGTCTTGCGCCAACTTGGCGCGGATCGCAGCGAAGAGAATCTTTTCTTCTGCGCTGGTGGGTTTGTCCAGCACGGAAAGGTCTTTTTCGGCGCGCTTGCCCAGGTGCATCAGCATGGTGGCATCGCCGCCGTCGTCCAGGATCATGTTCGGGCCTTCGCCCTCGGTGTCCTTGGCACCGAATTCGAAAATGCGGTGGGTGTAATCCCAATAATCTTCCAGCGACTCACCTTTGATGGCAAAGACCGGCGTGCCACTGGCCGCAATGGCAGCAGCAGCATGGTCCTGCGTCGAAAAAATGTTGCACGAGGCCCAGCGCACATCGGCGCCCAGCGCCTGCAGCGTCTCGATGAGCACGGCGGTCTGGATCGTCATGTGCAGGCTGCCGGTAATGCGCGCACCCTTGAGTGACTGCTTGGCGGCAAACTCTTCGCGGATGGCCATCAGGCCGGGCATCTCGGTTTCAGCGATGCGGATTTCCTTGCGGCCCCAGGCAGCAAGTCCAATGTCGGTGATGGCGGATTCGGTGGGGGCAAGGGCAGGGTTGCGGGCGTTCATGGTTGGCTCCAAAAAGCTGTTTTGAAACACCACCTGCCGCGAGAGAGTCACAGCCCATCGCACGCAAGGTGGATGAGCGTCGTTGTACAGCGGGACGAACCCGGCCTCCCAAGCCTCACGCCTGCTGCAATAGCGGGCGCTGCAACGCTCCTCGGGAGAAGAATCGCGATTATATCGGTGTGCGCCTGCGCAGGTGCAGCGCCATGGCCAGCGCCCCCGTCAGCAATACCAGTGAGAAGCCCACCAGCGCGGGCCAGCGCCCATGCTCCCAGAACCAACCGCCGGTCGACCCCAGCACGCTCGACCCCAGGTAGTACGCCAGCAGGTACAGCGACGACGCATGCCCCTTGGACTGCCGCGCGAGCTGCCCCACCCAGCCGCTCGCGACAGAGTGCGCCACAAAGAAACCGAAGGTGAGCACAGCAATCCCCGCGATCACCCAGAGAAGCGGCGCCACCAAGGTGACCAGCACCCCAGCCGCCATCAGCACCACACCCCCCACCAGCACTGGCGCACGCCCCAGGCGGTCTGCCAGCGCGCCAGCGGCCGGGGACGCGACCATGCCGAACAGGTAGACGCAAAAGATGAGCCCAATCTGCGTCTGGCTCAGGCCATAGGGCGGCAGGGCCAGGCGAAAACCGGCGTAGTTGAACAGCGAGACAAACACGCCCATCAACGCAAAGCCCGACAGGAACAAGAACGGCAAGCCGGGTGTTTGCAGATGCGCGCGCCAGGCGTCCAGATGAAACCGCAAATTCTGTGCTTGCCGCACGCCACGCGATGCAACTCCGCTGGTTTTTGGCAGCAGCCGCACAAACCCGATGGCCGCCAGCAGCCCCAGCATGCCGAGGGTGGCCAGCGCGACCCGCCAGCCGAATTGGTCAGCGAGCGCGCTCATACCCACCCGCCCGGCCATGCCACCAAAGGCCGTGCCACCGATGTAAAGACCCATGGAAAACCCCAGCCCGCGCGGGTGAATTTCGTCCGCCAGATAGGCCATGGCCACCGCGGGCACACCGCCGAGCAAAACGCCCTCCAGCGCCCGCGCCATCAGCAGCGTGCCCCAAGTGGGCGCCACCGCTGCCAGCACATTGCACACTGCGGCCAGAGCCATTGAGGCAAACATCAACCGACGCTTGTCGCGCCCTTCCGACAAGGCCCCGGCGACAAAGATGGCCACCGCCAAGCACCCCGTACTGACCGACAGCGCCAGCGAACTACCTGCGGCGCCCAGACCGAAATGCGAGGCGAACTCGGGCAGCACGGGTTGCACGCAGTAGAGCAGCGAAAACGTGGCGAAACCCGCCAAGAACAAGGCCAGGCTGATGCGCCGGTAGTCGAGCGAGCCCGCTTGCACCCACGTGCGCGCGCTGGCCGATGAATCAGATTCCTGCATGCGGCAACTGTGACACGGGCGCACGAACAGCGCTTGCGATGTCGGCCCCGTAAAATCAACGGCCATTCAAGCGCGTACACCCTGCCGTACGCCTGCTTTACCTCGAAATCTGGATCCCTCTTGTCCTACGCCTCTGAAACCCGGCGCCGCCGCACCTTTGCCATCATTTCCCACCCCGACGCCGGCAAGACCACGCTGACGGAAAAGCTTCTGCTGTTCTCGGGTGCCATTCAGATCGCTGGGGCGGTGAAGGGCCGCAAGGCCACCCGCCACGCCACCTCCGACTGGATGGAGATCGAGAAGCAGCGCGGCATTTCGGTCGCGTCCAGCGTGA
>JBQMQB010000009.1:0-19750 GCA_052172715.1 Giesbergeria sp.
GATCTCGACCGCGCGCATGCCGATGAGCAGGTGCTGCGACACGCGTTCGCGGTAGAAATGGTTGGCCATGCCGGGCAGCTTGATTTCGCCGTGCAGCGGCTTGTCGCTCACGCACAGCAGGGTGCCGTAGGGCACGCGGAAGCGAAAGCCGTTGGCAGCAATGGTGGCCGATTCCATGTCGAGCGCTACGGCGCGGCTCTGACTGAAGCGGCGCTGGGGGGTGTTGTCGGGCAGCAGCTCCCAATTGCGGTTGTCGGTGCTGGCCACCGTGCCGGTGCGCATGATGCGCTTGAGCGCGCCGCGCTCCATCTGCGTCACGTCGGCCACGGCCTGCTCCAGTGCCACCTGAATTTCGGCCAGTGCGGGAATAGGCACCCACAACGGCAGCTCTTCGTCCAGCACATGGTCTTCGCGCACGTAGGCGTGTGCCAGCACGTAGTCGCCCAGCTGCTGCGTGTTGCGCAGGCCGGCGCAGTGGCCGAGCATCATCCAGGCATGCGGGCGCAGCACGGCAATGTGGTCGGTGATGGTCTTGGCGTTGGCTGGCCCTACGCCGATGTTCACCATGGTGATGCCGCTGCGGTCGCTCCGTACCAGGTGGTAGCCAGGCATTTGGGGCAGGCGCGGGGGCGGTACGCCGAGCTCGTCCACTTCTTGTGCGGCCAAACCGCTGCGGCGCGTGACTACGTTGCCGGGTTCGATGAAGGCAATGTAGTCGCTGTCCGGGTTGGCCATTTCGGCGTGGCCTAGGCGTACGAACTCGTCGATATAGAACTGGTAGTTGGTGAACAGTACGAAGTTCTGAAACCACTCGGGCGCAGTGCCGGTGTAGTGGCGCAGGCGGTGCAGCGAGTAGTCCACGCGCGGCGCGGTAAAGAGCGACAGCGGCTGCGGTTCACCGGCGCGCGGCCGCCAGGTGCCGTTGGCGATGCCGTCGTCCATGGCGGCCAGGTCGGGCAGGTCGAAGCGGTCGCGCATCAGCAGGCGGCGCTCGGGGCTCAGCTGGCCTTCGACATGGTCGTGCTCGGCAAACGAGAAGTGGATGGGAATGGGTTGCTGGCTCAGGCCTACTTCCAGTTCGACGCCGTGGCTCTTGCGCAGCAGGCGAAATTGCTCGGTGTAGTAGTGGCCAAACAGGTCGGGGCGGGTCAGCGTGGTCTCGAAGTGCCCCGGCCCCTCGACAAAACCATAGGCCAGCAGCGTGTCGGCGCGTGCCACGGTGGTGGTGTGCAGGCGCACGTAGGGGTAGAAGGCACGCACGCGCTCGGGCACGTCCTCCCCTGCAACAAAGCGCTGCATGGCGCTGCGCAGGTGCTCAATTTGTTGCGTGTAGAGCTGTTGGACCTGGGCGAGAGCCTGGTCCGGGTTGGAGAAATGGGCAGCGGGAACGGGTGCGGTGGTAAGCGGCATGCGCCGTATTGTGTACGCGGCGCAAGACTTTTTTGTGTCAGGGCTGTTGGCGCTCTGCCAGCCAGGCGCCCGCCTGCAGTGCGTCCATAGGCCGTGCAATGCTGTAGCCTTGGGCCAGGTTGCAGCCGAGCTTTGCCAGCAGCGCGTGCTGCTCTGCGGTTTCCACGCCTTCGGCGACGGTATGCAGCTTCAGACTGCGTCCGAGTTCCACAATCGCCGTGACTATGGCCACATCGTCGCTGCTCTGCGGCGTGTCCATGACGAATGAGCGGTCGATCTTGAGCTTGTCGAGCGGGTAGCGTTTTAGGTACGAGAGAGACGAGTAGCCCGTACCAAAGTCGTCGATGGCGATGCCCACCCCAAGCGCCTTAATGGACCGCAAGGTTTCCAGCACCTGCTCGCTTTGTTGCATCAGCACGGTTTCGGTGAGTTCGATTTCCAAAAACTTGGGTGAGAGACCGGTCTGTGCAAGTACAGAGGCGATTTCCCCGGCCACGTCGCGTTGCCTGAATTCGACCGCCGAGAGGTTCACCGCCACCGGCACTTGCGCCAGGCCTGCGTCGTGCCATGCCTTGAGCTGGAGACAGGCTTCGTGCATCACCCAGCGCCCGATCGGCGTGATCAGGCCGTGCGTCTCGGCAAAGGTGATGAACTCGCTGGGGGACAGTAGCCCGCGCGTCGGGTGCTGCCAGCGCACCAGCGCTTCGAACCCGGCCAGCGTTCCATCGGCCAGGCGCACCATCGGCTGGTAGTGCAAGACAAATTGTTGCGCGGCGATGGCGGTGTGCAGCTCGCGCTGCAATTGCAGGGAAGCCATGGCATGCCCGGCCATTCCCGGGGTACTGAACTGGCGGTGACCACGGCCACTGTCTTTGGCTTGGCGCAGCGCTGCCTCGGCCTGGCGCAGCAGGCCAGGTGCCGTTTGGTCGTCGTCTGGGAATACGCTGATGCCAATGGAGAGCGACTGGCACACGCTGGTGCCCGCCACTTCGATGGGTTCGGACAGGCAGCAAAAGAGCGTGTCGGCCAAATCTGCTGCCGCTGCACGGTCGGCGCTTGGCAGCACCACCACGAACTCGTCGCCACCGGGCCGGGCAATGAACCCTCGCTCGGCCACACAACCGCGCATGCGCTCGGCCACTGTGCACAGAATCTGGTCGCCCGCGCTGTGGCCCAGCGAATCGTTGATGGTCTTGAAATGGTCGAGGTTGAGGTACAGCAGCGCCACCCGGCGCTGGCGCGGGGTCTGTGCAGCGCGCGCCTGGGCCAGCGCCAGCGCCAATTGTTCGAGCAGGGCGCGGCGGTTGAGCAGCTCGGTGAGCGCGTCGTGCAGCGACAGAAAGGCTTCGCGCTGCTGCATGTTTTTGCGCGCGCGGATGTCGCGCACCACGATCACCCGGTAGTCGGCGCCTTGCTGTGGCATGTTTTTGCCGACGACTTCTACCGGGATTTCATGCCCGTCGCGGTGGAGAATGCACACCTCGTAGAGGTATTCGTTTTTTCCGCTGGTGTATTCCAATGCGACAGGGCGCCAAGCGGGCGCAATGAAATCGAAAAGGTTGTGCCCTACCACCTCGTCTTGGGGAAAGCCGGTGAGCCGCGTCATGGCCTCGTTGCAATCGAGCACCACACCGTCGCAATGGAATGCGATGGCTTCTTCCGTGGCTTCGGCAAACTTGCGCGTGCGCTCTTCACTTTCGCGCACGGCCCGCTCGGCTTGCCATCGCTGCGTGCTGTCGGTGGTGATGGAGAGCATGCCGCTGAGTGCGCCGCTCGCATCGAAATAGGGGACCAGGGCTGCATCGAACATGCGCACGCTGCCGTCTGCCATGCGGTGCTCTCGCAGGTATTTGACACGCTCGCCGCGCAGACCACGCTCCACATGCGGCGCAATCTCGTTCCAAGTCTGCTCGCCGAGGATGGCCTCCGGCGTTTGGCCCAGCACCGACTGCACTGTCAATCCGTATGCGCTGGCGTAAGGGTGGTTGGCAAAACAGCAGTGTCTGGTGGCCGCATTGAAATATGCAACCTGCCCGTCCAGCAAAGCGGCCAGGGCATGCAGCAGCTCTGCAGCGTCGGGATCGGCAGTGTCCTGGGGGGTATCAGCTTGCGTGGTTTCGGTCATGGAATCCGAGGTGGGGCGGCTGAAGCTTTTTGGTGGGCGGTACATAACCATAGCGCATTCGGTAGCCGCTGGGGCATGCTTCGGGTTTGTGCCAAGACAAGATGTGTGTAGTGGCGCACTCAGCGGCCTATCAGCCCGGCACCGGATAATCCCGCCATGACCATTTCCCCCGCGCAGAACGCGCCCGGCTTCGCAACGCTTGCGCTCAGCCCCACCACCCTTGCCAATCTGCAGCAGCTTGGCTACTTGCAGATGACGCCGATCCAGGCCGCAAGCCTGCCACCCGCCTTGCTGGGCCAGGACCTTATCGCCCAGGCCAGCACCGGCAGCGGCAAGACGGCAGCCTTTGGCTTGGCGCTGCTGTCTCGCTTGAACCCGCGCTGCTTTGGCGTGCAGGCGCTTGTGCTCTGTCCCACGCGCGAGCTGGCCGACCAGGTCAGCGAAGAAATCCGGCGCCTGGCGCGCGGCACCGACAACGTCAAAGTTGTCACTTTGTGCGGCGGTGTGCCATTGCGCGGCCAGGCACAAAGCCTCTCGCACGGTGCGCACATCGTGGTCGGCACACCGGGCCGTGTGATGGACCACCTGGAACGTCAGCATCTGGCTCTTGACCAGCTCAATACCTTGGTGCTTGACGAGGCTGACCGCATGCTAGACATGGGTTTCTTTGACGATATCGCCACCGTGGCGCGCCAGTGCCCGAAAAATCGGCAGACGCTTTTGTTTTCTGCCACCTACCCGGAAGGCATTGCCAAGCTCAGTCAGCAGTTCATGAAGAGCCCGCAGCAGATCACGGTGCAGGCACAGCACAGTGCCAGCAAGATCGAGCAGCGCTGGTATGAGGTCAAGCGCAATGAGCGCCTGCATGCGGTGTCGCAGCTGCTGGCGCACTTTCGCCCGGAATCGTCGCTGGCGTTTTGCAATACCAAGCAGCAGTGCCGCGACCTTGTCGCCGTGTTGCAGGCCCAGGGTTTCAGTGCCCTGGCGCTTTACGGCGAGCTGGAGCAGCGCGAGCGTGACCAGGTGCTGGTGCAGTTTGCCAACCGCAGCATCTCGGTGCTGGTGGCCACCGATGTGGCAGCGCGCGGGCTGGACATTGCCGATCTGGCCGCCGTCATTAACGTAGATGTGACGCCCGACGCTGAGGTGCACATCCACCGCATCGGCCGCACCGGCCGGGGTGATGCCGAAGGCTTGGCGCTCAACCTTGTCAGCATGGACGAGATGGGCAGCGTCGGCAAAATTGAAGTGTTGCAGGGGCGTGAATCGCAGTGGTCCCCCGTCGCGGAGCTGACGCCAAGTGGCGCGGGCCCGCTGGTGCCGCCCATGGCCACCATCCAGATCATTGGCGGGCGCAAGGAGAAAATCCGCGCCGGCGACGTGCTGGGTGCGCTTACCGGCGACATGGGTTTTGCGCGCGAGCAAGTCGGCAAGATCAATGTGAACGAGTTTTCGACTTACTTAGCCGTTGAACGCGGCATTGCCGCCAAGGTGGTGGCTCAGCTCAACAGCGGGCGCGTCAAGGGGAAAAGCGTCAAGGCGCGGCTAGTGACGGACTGATCCATTCAAGGATCTCTGGACCGAATAAAGCGCGGCAAAAAAATACGCCCTTCGGCAAGCGAGCTGCCAAAGGGCGGTGGTGGCTAAGGCGCCGCAAGCTGCGGTTTACTTGCTTTCCAGACGCGTGGCACGCGCATTGGGTTCGGGGTGCGACGAAAACATTTGGTCCACTGAGCTTGACTTGCCATCGCTCATAGAAGCGAGTTTGCGCAGGCTCGATGCCATGCCTTTGGTGTCGTAGCCGTTCCGCTTAAGGAACTGCACGCCGTAATCGTCCGAGTCGGTCTCCTGACTTTGCGAGAACTGGCTGTTCAAGAATTTTTCGGATAGGTCACCCAATTGCGAGGCGGCCAGTGCGCCGCCTACGCCGCTGCTGCTGGCGGCCGCTTTGCGGCCTGCCGATGCGAGGTAGGCGGTGCGCATGGCGTTGATAGAGTGGCCGAGCTTCACGTGGCCGATTTCATGGCCGATGACGCCGAGCAATTCGGCGTCCGTCATGCGGTCCATCAGACCGCTGTAGACGCGGACCGAGCCGTCGGGTGTGGCATTGGCGTTGATCTGGGGCGAGATATACACCTTGAAGTTCAGCTTCATGCCGTCTTCGTCGAGGTGTTTTTTGGTCAGGCGGTCCAGACGCTGTGCGTACTTGTTTTTGCCTTTGGCTACGCGCGCCTGGGCATCACCCGCAGCGCGCATCTGCAGCGTCGCGGCCTTGAGCTCGTCCTCGGAAACTGTCGCGGCCTTCACCACGTCGAGCACTGCGCCCACTTTGTTCTCGCTGGCGCTGGAATCCGATGTGCCTCCCAGACTGCCCAATGCGGCCAATGGGTTGCCACCAGACTTGGCGGTTTCACCCGTTGCGATGCATCCACTGAGAACTATGGCCATTGCAGCCACTAAATAATTGAGTTTTTTGTTCATGAAATGAAAGTGAAATGTGATTGGCTTTGCCCTGGCACTTTTCAGAGCGATGCAGTATCTGTCGCGCCGTCGATAGACGCCCTACGCGAGCAGCGAAATGCGCCATAGGGACGGCGAGTGCTGCGGGCATTATCCATAGAGGGCCGTACGTACGCGTCTGGCCGTGGTGCGGACCAACGGTTATGCCGTGATGGTTGTCACGAAGCGGTTCATTATTGCCGAGAGAAATCTATGCTGGCGTCCCAGAGCCGAACGGGCAAACGTGTCGCCCTCTTTGTCACTTCCGGTTTGAGTCATTAGAGTGGACTGCTATGGTGGGACCGGTGCGCGAGCGGAGTTGACAGCGTGGCCGCAGACAGAAAAGGAGTGAGCATGATCGCGTTGCTGCAGCGTGTGCGCGAGGCGCGCGTCGAAGTCGCGGGGGAGGTCGTCGGTGAAATTGGTGCCGGCTTGTTGGTGCTGGTGTGCGCTGAGCGCGGCGACGCCGAGCAGGAGGCCGATCGGCTGCTGGCCAAGTTGCTCAAGCTGCGCATCTTCAATGACGATGCGGGCAAGATGAACCAAAGCGTGCAGGACGTCAAAGGCGGCCTGCTGCTGGTGAGCCAGTTCACCTTGGCTGCCGACACCACCAGCGGCAACCGCCCCGGTTTCTCGCAGGCTGCACCACCTGACGAGGGTCGCCGATTGTTCGAGTACTTGGTCGCGCAGGCGCGCGCAGCCCACCCTGTGGTGCAAACCGGGCGCTTTGCTGCCGAAATGCAGGTGCACTTGGTCAACGATGGGCCGGTGACGATCCCTTTGCGAATGCCGCCAGCGCTTCCAAAAGAATAGCTTCTAACGCTTTGCACATAAGCGATAGAGGCTAAAAAACTTGAGACTTCAGCCGTATTGGCGCCAGAAGAAGATCGCTGTCATTAACAAGCCGGTGAGCACGATGCCGCCGCGCAGCCAGGGCGCAGGAATGCGCCGTGCCACGCGTGCGCCGCCGTAGCCGCCGGCGGTGGCGGCCACCATCATGAGCAGTGCCTGCGGCCACAGCACCAGGCCTCCCGCGGCGTAGATGACAACGGCAATGGCGGTGAGCAGGGCCGAGACCCAGTTCTTCAAACCGTTCATCGCGTTCAGGTTGGTTTGCCCCAGCAGGCCAAACAGTGCCAGCAGCAAGATGCCCAGGCCGCCATTGAAGTAGCCGCCGTATGCGGCCACGATGAGCACGCCCAGCGTCGCCTTCATCGTTGAAGGCTTGCCGCCCGCAGTCCACGCGCGCAACTTGGGACCGAGCGCGAACAGCACGGTAGCGGCCAGCAGCAGCCATGGGACCACGATGGAAAACATGTCGTTGGACGTCACCAGCAGCAGCCCAGCCCCTGCTGCGCCGCCGATGAGCGAGAGCACCACCAGCCGTGCCATGGAGAGCCCGGGCGGTGGTTCAGTGTCTTCGCGAAAGCCCCAGGCGCCCGCCATGTAGCCCGGCAGCA
The DNA here is from genome assembly GCA_052172715.1 of Giesbergeria sp. Taxonomy (GTDB): domain Bacteria; phylum Pseudomonadota; class Gammaproteobacteria; order Burkholderiales; family Burkholderiaceae_C; genus Simplicispira. The sequence continues at coordinate 7,495 of JBQMQB010000009.1, forward strand.
GCGCCACGGTGCCGGTGGCGTTGGCCACCACCGGTGGGACACCGACGAACACCAGGGCTGGCAAAGTCAGAAAGCTGCCGCCTCCTGCAACGGAATTGAGGGCGCCAGCCAAGAAGGCTGCAATGAGAAGCAAGGAGGTGTCGAACATGAATGGGCAGAAAGCGCGCGGCTCTGGCAACCAATTTGCCTACAGTTTAGGTGCAACTTACGGGAATTTTTGCCTGAATTAGGCCTAAAAAAGGTTGTGCTCCTGTGCGGAGCAATCGGTCAATGGGAGCGGCTGGGTTGCGCGGCGAGCTGGGTGCTCAGTCGCCGTAGGGGGCGGCAAAACCCAAGTCCAGGAGGATTTCGGTTTCGTAAGCCTCCATCTCCAGTGCATCCTCGTCGCTGGTTTCATGGTCCCAACCCTGGGCGTGCAGCGCGCCGTGCACCAGCAAGTGCGCGTAGTGTGCTTGCAGCGTCTTGCCCTGTTCCTTCGCCTCGCGGGCGACCACCGGGCCGCAGAGCACCAGGTCGGCCAAGACCATGGGCTCCTGGGCGTAGTCGAAGGTGAGTACGTTGGTGGCGTAGTCCTTCTTGCGGTAGTCGTGGTTGAGCTGGCGGCCCTCGGCTTCATCGACGATGCGCACGGTAATTTCGCCGTCTGCCGCGAGCGCATGGCGCAGCCAGCGGGTTACTGCGTGGCGGGGGAGGGCCTGGCGGTGCTCGGCGATTTCGCTCCAGCGGGCAAATTGCAGGGACAGCGACAAGGCGGGGAGTGTGGGTTTCATGTTTTTTGGTCGTTGTCGCTGAATTGCATTGAATAGTCAGCTATCGAAATAATATTTTCAAGTGCTGCTGGAGCGAGAGCGCCCTGGCCGCCCGGCGGCGTCGTACGCGTCCACAATGCGCGCCACCAGAGGGTGGCGCACTACGTCGGCACTGGTAAAGCGGGTGATTGAAATGCCTTTGACGCGTTTGAGTACCCGCTCGGCTTCAATCAGTCCGCTGACCGAACCCTTGGGCAGGTCAATTTGGGTCACGTCGCCCGTGATTACGGCGCGTGCGCCAAAGCCGATGCGGGTGAGGAACATCTTCATCTGCTCGGGCGTGGTGTTTTGCGCCTCGTCCAGGATGATGAAGGCGTTGTTCAGCGTGCGCCCGCGCATGAAGGCGAGCGGCGCAATTTCGAGTTGGCTGCGCTCGAAGGCCTTTTGTACTTTCTCGAAACCCATCAGCTCATACAGCGCGTCGTACAGCGGGCGCAGATACGGGTCTACCTTTTGCGCCAGGTCGCCCGGCAGGAACCCCAGCCGCTCGCCCGCTTCTACGGCCGGGCGGGTGAGCACGATGCGCTGCACGGCAGAGCGTTCCAACGCATCGACAGCGCATGCCACCGCCAAATAGGTCTTGCCGGTGCCCGCTGGCCCAATGCCGAAGCTGATGTCGTGCGTGGCAATGTTCGCCAGGTACTGTGCCTGCATGGTGGTGCGGGCCCGTAGGTCGGCGCGGCGGGTGGAGAGCGTGGGCACGTCGGCGCTGGTCTCCAGCGCGCTGTCGCCGGCCAGCATGAGCTGAATGGTCTCGTCGCTCACCGGGCGTTCGGCAATTTCGTACACCGCCTGCAGCACCTCCATGGCCTGCGTGGCACGCGCCTTGGGGCCGTCCACCTTGAACTGCTCGTGGCGGTGCGCGATGCTGACCTGCAGCGCCGCCTCGATGGTGCGCAAATGACCGTCGGCCGGGCCGCACAGGTGCGAAAGGCGGGTGTTGTTGTGGGGAGTAAAGGTGTGGCGCAGGATCACGCTGATAATTCCGGAAAACGGTGAAGCGCCGCACGCGCTGTAGGCGCGATGTGCCCAGTGTGCGCGAAGTGACAAGAAGGAACGCAATGATAGGCAAGTTGACCGGCACCCTGCTGGAGAAGAATCCCCCCGAGGTACTGCTTGATTGCCACGGCGTGGGCTACGAAGTACAGGTGCCTATGAGCACTTTCTACAACCTGCCGGCGATTGGCGAGCGCGTGAGCCTGCTGATCCAGTTCATCGTGCGCGAAGACGCACAGTTGCTGTACGGTTTTGCCACAGCGCTGGAGCGGTCGGCGTTTCGCGAATTGGTGAAGGTGGCTGGCGTGGGGCCGCGTACTGCGCTCGCAGTACTCTCAGGCTTGGGCGTGGCTGACTTGGCTCAGGCGGTGACGCTGCAGGAAGCCGGGCGCTTGGTAAAAGTGCCGGGCATTGGCAAGAAGACCGCAGAACGTTTGCTGCTGGAACTCAAGGGCAAGCTGGGAGCTGAACTCTCGGGTGCGGCGGCACTGGTCAAGAGCGACGCGCAAGGCGACATCCTGCAGGCGTTGCTGGCACTTGGGTACAACGACAAGGAAGCGGCAGCGGCGCTCAAGGCGCTACCGCCTGATGTGGCGGTGAGTGAGGGAATTCGGCTGGCGCTCAAGGCGCTGGGCAAATAGGGCCTGCGAAGCGGAAAAAGATAGAAGTTAAAAGGGGATATACATGGAGAACGGAAGGGGGCCCATGCGTTGGGCAGCTTGCTTGGTGGTTGTGGCGGCGGGCTTGGCGGCCTGCGGTGGTGGCGAACAGGGCGCCCCTTTGGCAAAGGCGCAGGCTGCGCCAGCACTCAAGGCCGAGGGGTACATCCAGCCACAGCTGCATCAGACAGATGCAGCTGTGAAGTCGCGCGCGGTTAGCGAGCCCGCCGCGCGCTGGCCGGCGCATATGCAGCTTGGCGAGCTGGTGTTGGCCAAAGACGTCGCCCTGACGGAGGGTGGACTGCGGCTCGTGGGCTTGCCGCGTGCGCTGGTTGGCGCGGCGTCTCCCGACGATCTGTCGGCGCAATTGCGCTGGCAAGCGAACCCAGGCGGTGCGCAGGTAGCGGCACTGAGTGTGTCGGCTCCTGGTGCACACGGTTTGCGCCTTGGTCTGCGTGTAGAGGCCTTGCCACCTGGCGCGCTGTTGCGGGTTTACAGCCAGGCACAGCAAGACAAGGTCTACCAAGTGGCAGCCCAGCAAGTGCTGCAGGCCATCGAGCTCAACCTCGCGTCGGGCGAAACGGGCGACGCCGCGCACACTTGGTGGACGCCAGAGCTGGGTGCCGAAGAGCAGACACTGGAAATTGAACTGCCACCCGGCACCGACCGCAGCGCTCTGCGGGTCTCGGTGCCGCAGGTCTCGCACATCTTCCAGGATCTGTCCCTGCCGCCGGAGGGCGCCCTGGTCAGCAAGATCAACGAATCTGAAACCTGTAACTTAGACGCGACTTGCTACGACGAGTTCGCCGCGCAGCGCAATGCGGTAGCGCGCATGGTATTCACCACCGATGGTAAAACCTACACCTGCACGGGTACGCTGCTTAACGATATGGCATCTTCAGGAAAACCGTATTTCCTGAGCGCTAACCACTGCATCTCGACGCAGAGCACTGCCAGCAGCCTGCAGACCGATTGGTTCTACCGCTCGCCCTCTTGCAACAGCCGCACGCTCTCTAGCGCATCGGTCCGCCGATTTGCCGGCGCCACGCTGCTGTATGCGAACGGTGCCAGTGACACATCCTTCATGCGGCTCAATGAGGCGCCTCCGACCGGCGCGGCGTTTGCCGCCTGGGACGCGACTCCACAGGCAACCGGCACGGCGATCATGGGATTGCACCACCCGCACTCCGACCTGCTCAAGATGAGCCTTGGCAACGTCACTGGGCAGACAGCATGTTCCACCTTGACGGGCGCGGAGTTCAGCTGCAGCGGCACCAGCGGGAATTATTACCAGGTGAAATGGACGAGCGGTGTCACTGAGGGCGGCAGCAGTGGCTCGGCACTGTTTCGTGGCGGCTACGTGGTGGGCACGCTCTATGGCGGAACCGGCAGCTGCACGGCAACGGGTGGGTCAGACGTGTATGGACGACTGGATGTCGCGTTTAATGACGGTATCAAGCAGTGGCTGGGAGGCGGGGCGCCCGTGGCGCCACCTAGCAGCGGCCTGGCCCAACTAGTGACTCAATTGCTCACAGTAGTGGGCCCTGCCGCTCCACGTTAACGCCCAGATTACTGCGCTGTTGAAAGGAATTTCTTCAAGGAGTCGGCATTTTCGCCACCAGTGCTTTTAAGAAGCACTGGTGTAATGTCGGTCATGGCCATGCTGACTCTTTTTAGATTATTGGTAGAAACTTCTCTTGAGTACATGCAAACCGCAGTTCCTGGGGGAAATGACACCAAAATTGCAGCGTCAGTGCTTTGGCCTGGGGAGCGGCCTACCCCCGCGCGGTAAACGTTTGCGAGATCTGAGGCACTTCCGCCTAGTGGCGCTCCGTTCAAGGTTCGCGCGCCGGTCCAGTCGTCATTCTGCCAACTGTTTCGGCCGGCCAAATCCTGAACCAAAATAGTCGGATTTGAATTGCCTTCATTGGCTTCTGAAAAAACAATCAGGACCTTCCCGCCGTTATAGGTGGGGCCATCAGTATCCAAAAGTGTGCAGGCGATGGCCGGGTCATCTTTCGATTCCATGTTTGTTGTGGCAATGGCATGGAGACCGGCATGTGCGTTTATTGACAAAAATGCAATTGCGCATGCATTTAGAATTAAGCGAGATTTTTTCATAAAATTAAATTAAATGTAATTAATTGAAATAAGAAAATGAGTTGCCCTTTTCTTGTTTTTAGAAAAACTTTTCCTTTCTTGAACAAAAGGAAATTGGTGTTTTTCGTTATAGCATTCGCGGGCCTCACCGCTCACAGCCATCGAGGAATGTAACGCAGCCGTGACCATACAGACCGACGACTTCGCCCCAGCGCCGCAAAAGCGCGTCATTTCCACTGCGCCAGCCTCGCCGCAGGAAGAGGCTATTGAGCGTGCGCTGCGCCCCAAGCTTATGGCCGAATACGTGGGCCAGGCCAAGGCGCGTGAGCAGCTCGAGATTTTCATTGGTGCCGCCAAAAAACGCGGCGAGGCACTCGACCACGTACTGCTGTTTGGCCCGCCAGGGCTAGGTAAAACCACGCTCTCGCACATTATTGCTGCCGAGCTGGGCGTGAACCTGCGCCAGACCAGCGGGCCGGTGCTAGAAAAGCCCAAAGACCTGGCGGCACTGCTGACCAATCTGGAAAAAAACGACGTCCTGTTCATTGACGAGATTCACCGGCTCTCCCCCGTGGTCGAAGAAATCCTCTACCCTGCGCTGGAGGATTACCAGATCGACATCATGATCGGTGAAGGCCCGGCGGCCCGCTCCATCAAGCTTGACCTGCAGCCTTTCACCCTGGTGGGAGCTACCACCCGTGCCGGCATGCTCACCAACCCGCTGCGCGATCGTTTTGGCATCGTGGCGCGGCTGGAGTTCTATACGCCAGAAGAGCTCGCTCGCATCGTGACCCGCAGTGCAGGTTTGCTCGGTACGCCCATGGACGCCGAGGGCGGCTTTGAGCTTGCGCGCCGCTCGCGCGGTACGCCGCGCATTGCGAACCGGCTCCTGCGCCGGGTGCGCGACTACGCTGAGGTCAAGGGAGACGGCTGCATCACGTTCGACATCGCCAACCGGGCCCTGGCCATGCTCGATGTGGACCCGCAAGGCTTTGACGTGATGGACCGCAAGTTGCTCGAAGCCTTGATTCACCGCTTCGACGGCGGTCCTGTGGGGCTGGACAATATCGCCGCCAGCATTGGCGAAGAGGCGGGCACCATCGAGGATGTGATCGAACCCTACCTGATCCAGCAAGGCTACCTGCAGCGCACGCCGCGCGGGCGCATCGCCACGCTGGCTGCCTATCGGCACTTGGGCGTAGCGCCGCCCCAGGCGGTCGGCGGCTTGTTCGACCCTGGGACGGCGAAGTGAAGCTTCCTCGGCGCGGGCTTTGGCTCGGCGCAGCGCTGCTGCTGCTCGCATTGGTGCTGGCAGGTGCCGCCTGGCTGCGCGGCCCGCAGGTCGAGGTGATCGAGGTCCGGCGCGCGCCCTTGGTGCGCACCCTGCAGTTTTCTGCCCGCGTGGCCGCGCTATCGCGTGTGGACGTGGGCAGTACCGTCACTGGGCGTGTGGCCGAGGTGCGCGTGCTGGAAGGCGCCTCCGTACGCGCGGGCGATGTGCTGGTGCAGCTCGAAGACCAGGAATGGCGCGCCGCATTGGCGCAGGCTGTGGCTACCGAGCAGCAGGCGCGTGCGCGCCTGGCGGGCCTGCGCAGCAGCGCACGCACGGCGGCCCAGGCGGCGCAGGCACAGGCACAGGCCACGCAGCGCGCTGCCCAGGCTGCGCTGGCGCGTGCGCAGCAATTGGTGGCACAAGGTTTCTACAGCGCTGCGCAGCTCGACGAAGTGCGCCGTGCAGCCACCGTAGCGCAGGAGCAGGTGCGCAGCGCCAGCGCCCAGGTGCAGGCCAATGCCGATGGGGGTACCGACCTGGTGCAGGCGCAGGCCCAGCTCGATGCTGCCCGCGCGGCCACCACCGCGGCGCAAGCGCGCCTTGCGCAGGCCACGCTGCGCGCCCCCACCGATGCCCGCGTGCTGCAGCGCGAAGTGGAGCCGGGGCAGATCGTGCAGCCCGGCAAGGCTTTGCTGAGCCTGGCGCTGGTCGGCCCGACGCAGCTCGTCGCCCAGGTAGACGAGCGCTTCCTGGAGCAGTTGCGCACCGGCCAAAGCGCCGCCGTATTGGCCGATGCGTTTCCCGAGCAACGATTTTTCGCGCGCGTGCTGAGCCTGGCGCCTGCGGTGGACGCGCAGCGCGGCGCCATCGAGGTGAAATTTGCGCTCATCGGCGAAGCGCCGCCGTTTCTGCGCGAAGACATGACGCTTTCCGTCGAGGTTGAAACCGCACGGGTTGGAGCTGCGCTGGTGCTGCCGCAGTCTGCACTGCGTGCGTCGACAAAGGGCGATGAGGCCGAGGTGCTGGTGGCGCACGAGGGCCGTGCCCAGGCGCGCAGCGTGCGCCTGGGTCTGCGCACTTTGGGCGCCGTAGAGGTGCTGGATGGGCTGGCCGAGGGCGAGTCTGTGTTGCAAAGTGGCAGCACGGCGCCAGGCACCCGCGTGCGTCCCCACGTGGTGGACTGGCACCCCGCTGCCGCGCAACTGGCGCCTAAAGCTGAAGACGCCGGCGGTGCCATGGCCAACGCCATGGGGCGCTGAAACCCATGCTGCGCTGGCCCGGTTTCGAACTTCGAGTGGCGCTGCGCTTTCTGCGCGAGGGCCGCATGCAGACGGTGTTGATCATTGTGGGCGTGGCGGCCGGTGTGGCGGTGATCGCCTATATCTCGGCGCTGATCAACGGCCTGCAGTCAAATACCTTGGCCAAGACGCTAGGCGCGCAGGCGCACATCACGCTGAAGGCGCCCGACGATCTGGTCTTGCCCGCCGCTTTGGCGCCAGCCGGCACCACGGTGCTGAGCGAAACCCAGCCGCGCGCCCAGCGCCTGCGCTCGGTGGCCAACTGGCAGGCGCTGGTGCCGCTGCTTGAAAAACTGCCCCATGTGGCCGGGGTGTCGCCCATGGTCGCCGGCGCTGGGCTGGCGCTGCGCGGCGAAGCGGTGCAAGCCATTGCACTCATGGGTGTGGACCTGGACCGTTACGACCGCGTCGTGGGCCTGCGCAGCAAAGCGGTCAGCGGAACGGCCCGGCTTGAGCCTGGCGAAGCCATTCTGGGGCGAGAGCTGGCGCAGGACTTGGGCGTGCGTGCGGGCGACCGGCTCACGGTGCAGACGGGTCAGCGCAGTGAGTCGCTTCGCGTCACCGCCTTGGTGGACCTGGGCGTGAAGGACTTGAACCGCCGCACTGTCATCGTGCCGCTGCGCGCCGGACAAAACCTGCTGGCACTGCCCGGCGGCGCCACGAGCCTGGACCTGACGTTGGACGACGTGTGGGTGGCGCAGACTATGGCGCGCAACCTGCGTGCGCAGTTCCCCTACAAGATCGAGAGCTGGCAGGAGAGCAATGCCCAACTCGTCTCGGCGCTGAACGCCCAGTCCATCAGCACCAGCATCATCCGCGGCGTGGTGTTGGCGGTTGTGGTGCTGGGTATCGCCAGTGTGCTGGTGGTGTCGGTCGTGCAAAAGCGCCGTGAAATAGGCATCCTGCGCGCCATGGGGGCCACGCGCGGGCAGGTCATGCGGGTGTTTCTGGTGCAGGGCGCTGTGGTCGGTGCCGTGGGCTCGCTGCTTGGGCTGCTGCTCGCCGTGGCACTTATCTTCGTTTTCACCCGCTTCGTGCGCGGGTCAGACGGTTTGCCACTGTTTTCCATTGACCTGCCGCTCGGCACGGCGGTGCAAGTCGCGCTGATTGCGACGGTGTGCGGTGTGGTGGCTGCCATTGCGCCCGCGCGCAGCGCCGCACGCTTGGATCCGGCGCAGGCCATTCGTATTTGAGAACCGGCATGGCTGCGCTGCCAAAAACCGATGCGCTGATTGCGCTCTCTGGCATTAAGAAGAGCTACAACATTGGCCGCCCGAGCGAAGCCGAGGTGCTGCACGGCCTGGACCTGCTCGTGGCGGCGGGCGAATTTATTGCGCTAATGGGACCGTCGGGTTCTGGAAAGAGCACGCTGCTGAACATTCTGGGTTTGCTGGAGCACGCCACCGCAGGCGAGTACCGCCTGCAGGGCGAGGCGGTGCAAAACCTGCAGGATGCCGAACTCACGCTGTTGCGGCGCCACACCTTAGGTTTCGTCTTCCAGTTCCACCACCTGCTGCCGGCGTTTTCAGCGCTGGAAAACGTGACGTTGCCCGCATTGATGGGCGAGGGCCGGGTGAGCAAGGAGCAGCGCGAACGTGCGCGCAGCCTGCTGGACGCCGTGGGACTAGCCAATGCCATGGACAAGCGGCCCGGCGAGCTCTCCGGCGGCATGCAGCAGCGTGTGGCCATCGCCCGTGCTTTGGTGCTGAACCCGCCGCTGGTGCTGGCCGATGAGCCCACCGGCAATTTGGATACCGCATCGTCGGCCGAGGTGTTTGCGCTGCTGCGCCGCATTCACGAGGAGCGCGGCACCAGTTTTATCGTGGTCACGCACGACCCACGCCTGGCGGCGCTCTGCGATCGGTTGGTGGAGCTGGTCGATGGGCGCATTGCGCGGGATGGGGCGATCACGGTCGGAGTGGAGCCCGAGGCTTACGCGCCGATTGTTTCGCCGGAATATTCGATTAACAAGTCGCCAGCGCAGGCCGAGTAGGTGTTGCCGCTGGTGGCTGCCCGTGCGCTGTGTCGCGGGAATGGGCGCTACAAGCTCCTCTCAAATTTCACTTTGAGATCGCCATGGAAGGGCTCGCCAGGTATTTTCCGGACCAAGATTATGTCCTCAGTCGCCTCCCATTGGCCGACCTTGTCCACCCACAGCACGCCCACTTGCCAGCGCTTGGCGAGTCGGGGAATCTGCTGCGGCCCCGCGACGAACATGACTTTGGTGAGGGCGTCGGCCATCATCGCGCTGGAAGCCAGCACGGTGACGCTGCTCAAATCGGGAGGCGAGTCGCCAGTGGCCGGATCGAAGATATGGTGGTGTTTGTGATCCGCCGTGAAAGCGCTTCGGTTGTCGGCTGAAGTCGCTACCGCACGGCCATCTGCGCACAGCGCGGCCACCAGTCGTTTTTCGTCGTGCGGGTCTTCGATGCCCAGGGCCCACGCCTGGCCACGTTCATTCCGACCGAGCGAGGCGTATTCGCCGGTGTCGATCAGAGCGTTGGCAATGCTATGGCTGCGCAGCGCTGCACTGGCGGCATCTGCCGCATAGCCCTGGGCAATGCCGTTGAAAGTAAGGGCCATGCCGGAGCGACGCAGTTCGATGCGCTGCTCGCCCACTTCTATATGCCGCCAGCCCACGCATAGCTGCGCGGCGTGGATTTCGGAAGCAGTGGGCTCACGGCGTTCGTTCTGGGCTTTGGCGCGTAAGGTCCACAGGGGTTGAACGCTCAGGTCGAACCGACCATTGCTCTGCCGGGACACCCTCTGTGCAGTACGCAACACCCTGAGCAGATCGGCGCTGGGGTGGTCCAGGTACCCCTGCCGGTTGAGCTGCACCAGCTCGCTGTCGGGTCGGTACAGGCTCATGGAAGCTTCCACGCGCCGGATGGCCGCTACCGCCGCGTCGAGCGCGACTTCGGCCTGTGCTCGGTCAGCGTGTGCGACTCGCAAATTCAACGTAGTGCCCAGACCCAACATCACACGCTGGCGCCAGTGCAGGGGTGTGGTAGGAGTCGCATGCGATACGGTGTTGGCTGCCGCGCCAAGGGTCGCGAGTAGGAAATGGCGTCTTTGCATCGTCATCGTGGCCTCCTGATTTCAGGCGCGCGAACTTCGCGCAACGGTGGAGATGGGCGCAGGCTGCACGGGAATGACGCGCCCCTTGCGCTTTTCAGCAATACGTGGGGCGCACAGGGCGTCGCTCTCATAGATCACCACACAGTCCAGACACTGGAAGCACTCTGCGTAGTCGATGTGGCCTTGTGGCGCTATGGCCTGGTACTCGCAGCGGTGGCGGCAGGTCTGACACGGCTGGCCGCATTCGGCGCGGCGTGGTAGCCAGTTCAGCAGCCGGACTCGGCCCAGAACTGCCAGCCCTGCGCCCAGAGGGCACAGATAGCGGCAAAAGCCTTTGTAGACAAAGGCGCTCAGTGCGAGCAACGCGACGGCCCACAGAACAAACGGCCAGGACCGGTCGAACACCAGCGTGATCGCGGTCTTGAACGGCTCGACCTCCACGGCCTTGTCGGTCCAGGGCGCCGAAATGAAGGGCATGGCCACCACGATCCCAAGCACCCCATATTTGAGGCGTTTCAGCCGCCTGTCGGTGCGGGTGTGCAGACGCCGCTGAGGCAGCTTGAGTGCGCGTGCAATCTTGGCGATGAACTCTTGCAGTGCGCCAAACGGACACAACCAGCCGCAGAAGGTGCCACGGCCCCAGAGCACCAACGAGACCGCTACGTAGGCCCAGAGCAGCACCGTCATCGGGTCGTAAAGAAAAAAGGCGAAGCTGCGCCCGGCGAGCAAAGCCTGGATGGCTGCGGTGACGTTGACGATGGACAACTGACCTTGTGCATACCAGCCGATGAAGCCCAGAGTGAACAACAGGTACGCCGTGCGGACCTGTTCCATGCGCCGCGGCGAGGCAGTGACCCACTTGGGACGGGCCAGCAATACGGTGAGTAGTGTCAGCGCCGCGCAAAGCACGGCGATCTCCCAGGCGCGGTCTAGCCAGAGGGCGTGCCAAGTCTTGTTGTCGGAAGCAGGAACGTCAACGTATTTGGAGGGAAGCTGCGGCTTGAGAACGAAATCCTTGCGAACCTTCTCGGGAAACACCTGGCCTTTTTCGCGAGTTACGCTTAGCGCGAAGTCGAGCGGCTGTGAAGGGTCGAGGCTGGCCTGGCTGATGACCTTGAACACGCGCCAGTGCACATCCAGGCCGCGCCAGCCAGGGGGCAGCTTGGGCGTGGCGTCGAGGTTGAAGTCGCGCAATTCGATCGGCAGGCCCGACTGTGTCAAGGTCAGGCGGTCCGGAACCGCCCCTGAAATGTAGTCGTCGCTCACAAAACTGTAGCGGCCACGCGTAGCGACCAGGAAGGCGTGGTCGCCGGGTTCGACCCAGCCCATGAGGTATTTCCAGGCCTTGTCGCTCAGCACGTTGCGCCCCACGCTGGGCACATTGAGGTGCAACACCAGCATTTCAGTGAATACGCTGTCGGGCTCGCGCCGCGCAATCTCGTCCTGGCGTTCGCCCACAGTGCCCTTGAACGCCGCTTCAACCTCCTTGTTCAGCAGAGTCTTGTGGGTCACGAGGCCGGCCCGCTCCAGTGCCGAGAAATCCATGGGCTGGTACAGATGGCTCTTGATGCGGCCGACCTGGTCCGGGTCTGTACCAAGGGCAAAGCCGAGCTTGGCGCGCGCCACCTTGAGCGCGGCCGACAGCAGGCTTTGGTTCACGATGCGCGTCGAAGCGGTGGCCTTGGCGACACCATCGATGAAGACATTGGCGCTTTCGGCTTGGCCGCTTTTGTTGAGGTTGGTTCCGATCTTGATGCTCTGCGTGATCGCCAGGCCTTGGTATTGCTTGACGAACCTATCCAAGGGAACTGGGCCTAGCCCTTCCACAAACACCGGCTCGTGCTGGGAAAGCACCTTGACGTCCAGGAATGTCCCTGTGTTGTCGAGCGCAATCAAGAGGTTGATGGGCGTGCCGGAGAATCCTGGAACTGGGGCGAAATCGAGGGATTCGAATGCAAAACCGACCGCCACGGGGTCACCCCAGCCCTTGTCGCTTCGCATCTGGCGAAACAGCGGCCACACCGGCAGTTCCGGGTCTTTTTC
>JBQMQB010000010.1:0-3116 GCA_052172715.1 Giesbergeria sp.
CCGGTGAGCGCCACCAAAGCTTTCAGATTGATTTCGCACTGCATGCGCTGGCGCTCGGTGCGCACTTTGGCATCGGAAAAACTGGCGCTGGCCAAGGCTGCTGTGGCGGGTGCGGTGAAGCCGGCCCTTTCGCTCTCCAGAGAGAGGCGGGCAGTCTCTGCGCGCGAACGCGTATCGGCCTGCGTCACCCCCAGCTGTTGCCTGCAATAGCGCCAGCCACTGACTTGCAGCGCCACTTCGGCCGCCACGGACACGCGCGCCTCGTGCCATTGGGCGCCTGCGCCTGCAAGGCGTTCGCGCGCCGCATCGCTGGCAGCGGCGTTTCCGCCAAACAGGTCGATTTCCCAGTTTGCCTGCAACGTGGCTTGCGCTGTGCTGGCGAGCCCGCCCACCTGCGTATTGATTCCGCGGCTGGCGCTGGCTTGTCCATCAACGGAAGGCAGCAGCGCGGCGCCTGCTGACACCTGCGCAGCGCGCGCCTGCGCCAACCGAGAACGGGCCTGTGCGACGTCTGGGCTGAGTGCTTGTGCGCTGGTGATGAGTTCCACCAACAGCGGGTCGTTCTGCCGTTCCCACCAGCGTGCCATGTCGGCGACGTTGCCGTGGTGCGGCAGAGGTGCCTGCCAGCGGCTGGGCACTGGGGCTTGTACTTCGGGCGCGGGCCGTTGCAGGGCGCAGGCGCAGAGCCACAGCGGCAGCGAGAGTGCCATTGCGCGACGCAGGGTGCGTGCGGAGTGAAGGAGCAAGGTGTTCATGCAGCAGAGGGAGGTATGGCGCAGCCCCGCAGATCAGGTAGCCGCGACTCGGCCGCACCGCAGCCGGATTGGATTTCTAACAAAATCGGTTGCTGGAGCTTATGTAGCAGGCGCCTACAGCTATGATTTTTAAAGTGATTGATGGGCTGGCAGTCACGTCGGAAACACGGCATTCCACAGCGCCAAGACGGCCGCTCTCTCGGTCTGCACGGTCTCTGGCGGCACCCGGGTCGGCTCTTCGTTCAGGCGCGCACGGTGCTGTATCTGGCGCAGGCGCCGGTAGGCAGTGCCGGCGGCCGCTCCAACGCCTGGGGGCAGCAATCCAGCGGTCTCCGCGCGCTGCAGCAGGGCGATGTTCCCTAGGTTTTGTACCAGCTCAGGGTGCGTGCCCGACTGCGACAGCACCAAAAACTGCAGGGCGAATTCAGCATCCACCATGCCGCCCTGGCTGTGCTTCACGTCAAAGCTGCCGACAGGCACGGGATGGGCCGCGCTCACGCGCTCGCGCATGGTGGTGATTTCTTGCGCCAGCGCGACTGGGTCGCGCTCAGCCGTAATCACGGCGGTGCGGACTGCGTCAAAACGGCGCTCCAGGTCGCTGCTCCCGAGCACGAAGCGCGCACGCGTCATGGCCTGGTGCTCCCAGGTCCAGGCGGTGTTGCTGCCGCGCCGTTCCTGGTAGTTGGCAAAGGCCTCGAAGCTTGTCACCAGCAGGCCCGAATTGCCGTTGGGGCGCAGCGCGGTGTCGATTTCGAACAAATCGCCTTCGCCGGTTTTGACCGTGAGCCAGTTGATGAGCTTGCGCACGAAGGCGGCGTAAATCTCGGGGGCGTTCTCGTCGTCGTCGTCGAACACGAACACGATGTCCAAATCGCTGCCGTAGCCAAGCTCTTTGCCGCCGAGCTTGCCGTAGCCAATGATGCCGAACTGTGGCACCTCACGGTGGTGGTTGCGCAGCCGCTCCCAGCACCAGCGCGCTGTCAGCCGAAGCACGCTGTCGGCCAAAGCGCTGAGGTCGTCTGCCACCTGCTCGACGGTGATGCGGCCTTCCAGATCGCGCGCAAGGGTGCGGAAGGTTTCTGCGTGGTGGGCGCGGCGCAGCAAGTCGAGCAGGGCTTCGTCGTCGTCTTCCTGGGTGGACTGCAGCGCGCTGCGGCGCAGCTCTAGGTCGCGTTCGAAGTCGGCGGCGACAAAGCGCTCGGCCAGCATGTCGGTGCCAGCCAGCTCATCGATGACGCCGGGGTGCTGCAGCAGATAACGCGCAGGCCAGCGCGCCGCCCCGAGCAGGTGCAGCAGCTGCTCGTGCACGGCGGGGCGCTCCAGCAGCAGCGCCAGGTAGCTTTCCCGGCGCAGCAGCGATTCGAGCCAGTTCACCAAGCGCACGGCGGCTTCTTCGTCGACACGTTCTTCAGTGACCCACTGCGCGGTGCGCTGTACCAGGCGCAGCAGGCGCACGCGCGCTTCGTGGCGCAAAGCGGCAACACGCGGGTTGCTGCGCCACTCGGCCACGCGTTCCCTTAGTTTCTCGGGAAGCGTGTCGAGCAAACCGTCTAGGTCGGGCGCTGCTGCGACCGGTTCGCCCGCAGCATTGCGCGTGCTGCATCTCCCGCCGGTGCAATTGCCCGACTCGCCACCAAGCAGCTTGTCGAACTCTTGTGCCACGAGCTCGCGGTGCGCGTCGAGCTCGTGAAGGAAGGCACAGCAATCGGCGCACCCCAAAGTCGCGGCAATCCAGGCCAGATCGTCGTCGCGTGTGGGCAAGATGTGGGTCTGCTGGTCGTCGAGGTACTGAATACGGTGCTCTACGCGGCGCAGGAAAACGTAGGCGCGCGCCAGCGCCTCTGCGGCCTCTTGCGGCATCAGACCGGCTTGGGCGAGGCGGGCAAGCGCGTCCAGCGTGGGGCGTCGGCGCAGTTCGGGGAACTGTCCGCCGCGCACCACCTGCAGCAGCTGCACGGTGAATTCGATCTCGCGTATTCCGCCGCGCGAGAGCTTGACGTCGTTGGCGCGCTCGGGGTGGCCCGCACTGCGCCGCGCCGCATGCTCGCGAATCTGGCGGTGCAGGGCGCGCAGCGCGTCAAACACGCTGTAGTCCAAATAGCGGCGAAACACAAAAGGCAGCACCACGCCGCGCAGCGCCTGCACACCCTCTCCCGTGATGCTGGAGCGCGGTGCAACGACCCGGCTTTTGAGCCAGGCAAAGCGTTCCCATTCGCGGCCCTGCACTTGCAGGTACTCCTCCAGACCGGCCAGCGAAATAGCAGCCGGGCCCGAGCTGCCATTGGGGCGTAGGGCGAGATCGACACGGAACACGCAGCCGTGCTCGGTGACCTCGCCGATCAGGGCGTAGATCATCTTGAC
>JBQMQB010000010.1:3216-19288 GCA_052172715.1 Giesbergeria sp.
TCGTCCAGCGCCAACTCGGCCAGGTCGGTCATGGCGCGGGTCACCTCGGCCAGGTCGGCTTGCCCAGCGCAGTCCAGCCGCATGGTGCGCTCGATGACGATCTGGCGCAGGATGCGCAAGGCGGTTGGCAAGTCATGGCCGCTCGCTCTCAGTGCGGCCAGCGCCACCTCCATACTGCTGGCCACGGGCAGGCCGGGCGGCAAAAGCGGCAACTGGCCTGCATAGCGGCGGTGCAGGCGTTGGAAGAATCGGGAATGCGCGGCAAGCAAGTTGTCTGAGCGGGCGAGAGCGGGCAGATCAGTGGGCATGGCCTGTGCGGCAAGGCGGTGCCGCGGGGTGGTGACTCGGGTTCGGTGCAAATTTAAGGCGCCACCAGCGGGTCATAATTCCTTCCACCACTTGCCGAACATGACAGAACCTGTTGCCAATCCCACGCGTCTCCTGAAACTGATGGCGGTGGTCGCGCGGTGGTCGCTGGGGTTGCTGCTGGCCGTCGGTTTGCTGGTGGCAATGGCCTGGGGGGCGCTTCACGGCTGGATTGTGCCGCGAATCGGCGAATACCGTACGCTCATCGAATCACGCGCCAGTCAGGCGCTTGGTGTGCCGGTGCGGTTGGGCGCCATCAGCGCCCGCACGGAAGGCATCATCCCCACGCTGGAACTTACCGACCTGGCGCTGCTGGATGCCCAGGGCCGCGAGGCGCTGCGTCTGCCGCAAGTGGTGGTGGCGGTCTCCCCGAGATCGCTGCTTAGTCGGGGCTTCGAGCAGCTTTTCATCCAAAGCCCCGAGGTGGATGTGCGGCGCACCGCGGACGGACGGGTCTGGGTCGCCGGGCTGGATGTCAGCGCAGCGGGCGAAGGGAGCGGTGCGGCCGATTGGTTGTTCTCCCAGCCCGAAGTGGTGGTGCGCGCGGGGCGTGTGCGCTGGACGGACGAATTGCGCGGCGCGCCGCCCTTGGCGCTGGAGCAGGTGGATGTGCTGCTGCAGAGCGGCAATTGGCGCCACGCGGCACGCATCGACGCCACGCCGCCTGCGGGTTTTGGCGAGCGCTTCACTCTGACCGCGCGTATGCGCGAACCTTTGCTGGCGGTGCACAGCGGCCGCTGGCAGCAGTGGAGCGGGCAGATGTATGCCTCGTTTCCCCTGGTAGATGTCTCGCAGCTCGGGCGCCATGCCGACCTGGGGCAGGTCACCCTGACGCGGGGAACAGGCGCGCTGCGGGCCTGGCTCGACGTGGAGCGTGGGCAGCCCACAGGCGGCGCGGTGGATGTGGCCATCGCCGAACTTGACTTGCAACTGGCGCCCGACCTGGATCCTCTGGTCCTGCGCAACGTGCAGGGGCGGCTGGGCGGGCGCCACGATGCAACCGGATTTGAAGTGTTCACGCAGGGACTGCGTTTCGCCAGTGATGCAGGCGACTGGCCTGGCGGCAACCTGCGGCTGCAAGTTCAGCAGGCCCAGCCCGGCGCAGCCGAGCGCGGGCAGCTTCAGGCCGACCAGCTCGATCTGGCGGCACTCTCGCGCATTGCCGAGCGCCTGCCTTTTTCCAAGCAGGCCCATGGCCTGCTGCGGCGCTACGCCCCACAAGGTCTGGCAGAGCGCATTACAGCGCGCTGGCAGGGGCCGCTCGATGCACCCAGCAGCTACGAGGCGCGCGGGCGCGTCAGCGCACTGGCCCTGGCAGCGACAGACGCTGCCAGCCAGGCGCTGGCCGCAGGCGAACAGGCGCCGCCGGGCGTACGTGGGGCGGATGTGGATTTCGACCTGACCGAGCAAGGCGGCAAGGCCACCGTGCGAATGGCGGGTGGGGCGCTGGTGTTGCCCTCGGTGTTCGAAGAGCCGGTACTGCCGCTGGACCAGTTGCACGCCGATGTGACCTGGAAGGTGGTGGGCGATCGCATCTCGGTAGAGGTTCCGCGTGCCCAGTTTGCCAATGCCGACGCGGCCGGCGAAGCGCGCGCAAGCTGGCGCACCAGCGACCCAGCCAAGTCGCGGGGCAAGGCGCGCTTTCCGGGCGTGCTCGATCTTAGCGGTCAGTTGCAGCGTGCCGATGGCACGCGGGTGCACCGCTACCTGCCTTTGGCGGTGCCCCAAGAGGCGCGCCACTATGTACGCGATGCGGTCCAGGAAGGGCGTGCCAGCAGCGTGAGTTTTCGCGTGCGCGGGGATCTGCACGATATGCCTTTCAGCGAACCCGGGCAGGGCGAATTTCGCATCGCTTCACGCGTGCAGGACGTCACGTATGCCTATGTTCCTCCCACGCTGCAGGCTGCGGGAGAGGTGCCCTGGCCAGCGCTTGTGAAGCTGTCGGGCGAACTTATTTTTGAGCGCGCCGGAATGCTGGTCAAGGGGGCGGCCGGCGGTTTCGCCGGGCGCCCCGGAGTAGAGGCGCGCAATGTGGAGGCCAGCATCCCCGACTTGTCCCGCAGCGTGGTCACTGTGGCGGCCGATGCGCACGGCCCTCTGACCCAGCTGCTGGCCTTTGTGGCGGAGTCGCCCGTGGCAGAGATGACTGGCGGCGCGCTCTCCAAGGCCAGCGGGTCGGGAAACGGGCAATTGCGCCTGGGTCTGCAATTGCCGATCAACAAATTGTCGGCGTCTAAGGTACAGGGCAGCCTGCAGCTTGCGGGCAACGATGTGCGCATCACGCCCGACTCCCCCTTGCTCGCACGAGCGCGCGGCAGCGTGCAGTTCAGCGAGAGCGGGTTTTCGCTCTCTGGCGTG
Organism: Giesbergeria sp.; assembly: GCA_052172715.1. Lineage (GTDB taxonomy): Bacteria > Pseudomonadota > Gammaproteobacteria > Burkholderiales > Burkholderiaceae_C > Simplicispira. The sequence continues at coordinate 5,941 of JBQMQB010000010.1, forward strand.
CAGGCGCAGGCGTTGGGCGGCGAGGTGCGCATCGAGGGTGGTATGCCAGGCGCCTCCGGTGAGCCGGGCGCGGTGTTGGTGCGTGCTCAGGGTAGCGCCAGCGCACAGGGCTTGCAGCAGGCGAGCGAACTGGGCCTGCTTTCGACCCTGGCGCGCCGCGCTTCCGGCAGCGCGCCCTACGCACTTGCGCTTACGGTGCGCCGAGGGGTGCCTGAAATTTTGCTCACGACCAGCCTCCAAGGCATGGCGCTCGATCTGCCGGTGCCGCTCGGGAAAATAGCAGAAAGCAGCCTGCCCGTACGCTTCGAAAGCCAGCTCACAGCCGCCTCGCTGGCCCTCGCGAAAGGCGCGGCCCCGCTGCAAGACAGGCTCAGCGCAGAAGTGGGCGACCTGGTCGCGCTCACCTACCTGCGCCAGCTGGGCGCTGGTGAGCCCGAGGTGCTGCGTGGCAGCATTGCGCTGGGAGTGCCCGGTGCGGAGATGCGCAACCTGCCTGAGAGTGGGGTCGAGGCCAATCTGCGCTTTGACGCTCTCGATCTGGATACCTGGAAGACGGTATTTTCGGCACCATCCGAGCGAACTGGGGCACCCGACCCGACACCTGCTGCGCCGGCCATGCCAAACGCCTTGCAACGCTACCTGCCCGACACTTTTGCCTTGCAGACCGACAGCTTGAAGCTTGAAGGCCGCACCTTGCACGGCCTGGTGGTGGGTGGGTCGCGCGAAGGTTCGGTGTGGCGCGCTAACTTGGATGCGCGTGAGCTGGCAGGGTATATCGAATACCGCCAGACCAAGGAGGGCGCGCAGGGTGCAGGGGGACTTTTTGCCCGCCTCTCGCGCCTCTCGGTGCCTGAGAGTGCTGCCACGCAAATTGACGCACTGCTCGATGACCAGCCCGCGAGCCTCCCGACCCTCGACATCATCGTGGAGGCGTTCGAGCTGCGTGGACGCAAGCTGGGGCGGCTTGAAATCGACGCGCGCAACCGCGGCGGTGAAGACGCGCAACGCGAATGGCGCTTAGCAAAGTTCAACCTCTCCACGCCCGATGCCGTATTCACGGCCAGCGGCAACTGGACACAGGTGCAGGTCACCCGCGCCCAGCCGGGTGGCGCGGGCGGCACCGCGCCGCAGCGGCGCACCGTGCTCGGTTTTGCGCTCGACATACGCGATGCCGGCGAACTGCTGGCGCGTTTTGGCATGCAGGATGTGGTGCGCCGTGGGCGCGGCCGGATGGAGGGCCAGATTGCCTGGCTGGGCGCCCCGATCAGTCCAGACTACCGGTCCATGACGGGCCAGGTGCATCTCGATATCGGCGCCGGCCAGTTTCTCAAGGCCGAGCCGGGTTTGGCCAAGCTGCTGGGCGTGCTCAGCCTTCAGTCCTTGCCGCGCCGCTTTGCACTCGACTTCCGCGACATTTTTAGCCAGGGGTTTGCCTTTGACTTCGTGCGCGGTGACGTGCGCATTGAGCGCGGTGTGGCCACCACCAACAACCTGCAGATGAAGGGCGTAAACGCTGCGGTGTTGATGGAGGGCAGTGCCGACATTGAGCACGAAACGCAGGACCTGCACGTGGTGGTAGTGCCCGAAATCAACGCTATGACCGCATCGTTGGTCGCCACGGCCATCAACCCGGTGGTGGGGTTGGGCAGCTTCCTGGCGCAGGTCTTTTTGCGCGGCCCCTTGATTGCGGCCGCAACGCAGGAATTTTCGGTTCGCGGCACCTGGAGCGACCCCGAGGTCACCAAACTTCCGAAGCGTCCTTCCGGCAGCGCGCCTGCAGCCAGCGCCATTCCCCCGGACAAGGCCCCGGCACCTGAGGAGAAGCCATGAGAATCGCTGCCCTGCAAATGGTCTCTGGCCCGCGCGTGCCAGACAACCTTGCCACCGCACGCGAATGGCTTGAGCGCGCCGCGGCGGCGGGCGCCGAGCTTGCGGTGCTGCCTGAGTATTTTTCCGCCATGGGTTTGCACGAGCGCGACAAGCTAGGCCATGCCGAGCAGCCGGGCGATGGGCCTGTGCAGGCCTTTCTGGCCCGGGCCGCGCAGGAGCTGGGCCTGTGGATCGTCGGCGGTACGTTGCCGCTGACCTGCGACGACCCCGAGCGGGTGCGCAACAGCTCGCTGGCGTTTTCGCCCCAGGGGCTGTGCGTGGCGCGTTACGACAAAGTGCATTTGTTTCGCCTCGCCCATGCCACCGAGCAAATTGACGAGAGCCGCACCATAGAGCCGGGGGCCACCCCGGTGCAGTTGCACCTCACCGACCGCAGCGGCCACGGGTGGTGCGTGGGTCTGTCGATCTGCTACGACCTGCGTTTTCCCGAGTTCTACCGCCGGCACGCTGCTGCTGGGGCCGATCTGTTGCTCGTGCCCTCGGCGTTCACCTGGACCACGGGCCGTGCGCACTGGGAGGTGCTGCTGCGCGCACGGGCCATTGAAAACCAGGCCTTTGTGCTCGCCGCTGCCCAAGGCGGCACGCACGAAAACGGGCGCCGCACCTGGGGGCACAGCCTGGTCGCCGACCCTTGGGGTGAGGTGCTGGGCCAACTCCCCGAAGGCGCAGGTATGGTGCTGGCCGATTGCGACCCAGCTCGCCTCACGCAGGTGCGCAGCCAGTTGCCGGCGCTCGCGCACCGGATTTTTTAGGGTTGGTCGTCGTCTTCTGAGGGTGAAGCCAGAGGCGAAACCGCAGGCGCTTGCGGCGCGCGCTCGGGCGGATGCTGATGCGGAAGTTCGCCCCGCGGCCGCCCAGAAAACATCGTCCACCAGACAATGAGCAGCAACGCCACCAAAGCACCCAACGCCTCAAGCAAAATAAGTCCCATGAATGTCACACTCCTGCGCCGCGCGCTGCTGGCCTTGATTGTAGGAACGCTGGCCGCCTGCGCCACCCGCGCGCCTCCAGAACGTCCGCCTGCCGCCCAGCCGCCTACGCAGGTGGCGCCTTTGCCTGGTGAGCCCGCTGACCTGCCAGCACCGCGGATGCAGCCGCGCAGCCACTGGGTGCCGGTGCACTGGGGCGAGCTGCCGGGCTTTGCGGACGACGCATTGCACGAAGCCTGGAACGCCTGGATCAAAAGCTGTGAGCGCCCGGCGGCGCCCTTCGCCGCCCTGTGCAGTGAGGTGCGCCAGCTCAGCATTGCGACGGCAGATGACCAACGTGCCTGGCTGGTTGCGCGACTGCAGCCCTACCGGGTCGAGGCGCAGGGGGGCGGCGCCGAGGGTCTTCTCACTGGCTATTTCGAGCCCGAATACGATGCCGCGCGCCAGCCTGGCAATGGCTACGGCGTGCCGCTGTACGCGCCGCCGAGCGATCTGGCGCGTCGGCGCCCGTGGTTTACCCGACAGGAAATTGACACCGCCCCCGAGGCACAAGCCGTGCTCGCCGGGCGCGCCATCGCCTGGCTGCGCGACCCGGTAGACGCCATGGTGCTGCACATCCAAGGCTCGGGCCGGCTCAACGTGATCGAACCCGATGGCACGCGCCGCCTGGTGCGCGTCGCCTACGCCGGCACCAACGACCGGCCCTACCGCAGCATTGGCCGTTGGCTGCTCGACCAGGGATTGGTGCGCGACGCCACTTGGCCGGGGATTCGGGCGTGGATGGCGCAGAACCCGCAGCGTGTGAACGAGCTGCTGTGGTCCAACCCGCGCTACGTGTTCTTTCGTGAAGAGCCTATGGACGCGCTTGACGCTGCCTTTGGCCCGCGCGGCGCGCAGGGCGTGCCACTGACGCCGGGACGATCGATTGCCGTGGACAAGGCCAGTATTCCGTACGGCACGCCGGTGTGGCTGGCCTCGCCGGGGCCGCTGGTACCCCTGCAGCGCCTGGTTCTGGCGCAGGACACGGGCAGCGCCATCGTCGGTGCGGTGCGTGCAGACTTCTTCCTGGGTTGGGGTGCCGATGCGGGCGAGATGGCGGGGCGGCTTAAGCAGCCGCTGCGGTTGTGGGTGCTGTGGCCACGGTAGAAAATATTGGTCTAATTGATCTCTATCGTTTATACAGAAAGCGTTAGTAGCTATCACAATGATACTTATTGCCGGGCTGCGCTCAGGTGCGACAACGGCAGTGCCCCCCCGGCCTTGACCTCGCCCAGTGAAAAACTGGTGTGCATGTCCTTCACATTGGGCAGGTGCAGCAGCACGTCGCGGGCGAACTGCGAAAAGCTGTCAAGGTCGCGGGCCACCACCTGCAGCTCGAAGGTGCCGGTACCGCTGATGTAGTGGCAGGCCACCACCTCAGGGATTTGGCGGATCGCCTCCTCCATGGCCAGCGTGACGCCGCCGGTGTTGCGGTCGGCGTCCAGCCGCACAAAGGCCAGCACGCCCAGGCCCACCTTGCGCCGGTCTATCTCGGCCCGGTAGCCCAAGATGTAGCCCGATTGCTCCAGCGCCCGCACACGCCGCCAGCAGGGCGCCGCTGAAAGCCCTACACGGTGCGCCAGCTCGGCGTTGGTCAGGCGCGCGTCGCGCTGCAGCTCGCCGAGGATGGCGATGTCGAATTTGTCGAGAGTTTCCACAAAATACCTATTCTGAGAAAGATCCTTTCTCAGAATAGCCTATTGAGGGCATAAAACGCAAACACTTACCAGCAGCACAAATTTACACTTGTGGCCACAATGGGCGCGGGGCTATGACCAGCCGTGCGCGCAGAAAACGCCTTTGCGCCACAAGCAGCGCCCCACGAAAAAACTGGAGACACATGCCATGAACGCGCCCCTGCCCGAGCACATCCGCAAGGCCCTTGAGACAGTCAGTCTTGAGGACAAGTACACCCTCGGCCAAGGCCGCGCCATGATGAGCGGGGTGCAGGCCCTGGTGCGTCTGCCGATGCTGCAGCGCCAGCGCGACGCGGCCGTGGGTCTGAATACCGGCGGCTTTATCAGCGGCTACCGCGGCAGCCCGCTGGGTACCTACGACCAGTCGCTGTGGGCGGCGAAAAAGCACCTGGCAGAAAACCACATCGTCTTCCAGCCCGGCGTGAACGAGGAGCTGGGCGCCACAGCGGTGTGGGGCACGCAGCAACTCGATCTGTACCCACAGAGCAAAAAGTACGACGGCGTGTTTGGTATCTGGTACGGCAAGGGCCCCGGCGTGGACCGGTGTTCCGACGTGTTCAAGCATGCCAACATGGCCGGCACGGCCAAGCACGGCGGCGTGATTGCCATTGCCGGCGACGACCACATCAGCAAGAGCAGCACCGCGCCGCACCAGAGCGACCACATCTTCAAGGCCTGTGGCACGCCGGTGTTCTTCCCCAGCAATGTGCAAGACATTCTGGACATGGGCCTGCACGCCTTTGCCATGAGCCGCTTTTCGGGCGTGTGGTCCGGCATGAAGACGATTCAGGAGGTGGTGGAATCGTCCAGCAGCGTGTACGTGGACCCGGACCGCGTGAACATCGTCATGCCCGAGGATTTTGAGATGCCCCCGGGCGGCCTGCACATCCGCTGGCCCGACGCGCCACTGGAGCAGGAGGCGCGCCTGATGGACTACAAGTGGTACGCGGCCTTGGCCTATGTGCGTGCCAACAAGCTCAACTACAACGTCATTGAAGGCCCTCATGATCGCTTCGGCATCATCGCGAGCGGCAAGGCCTACAACGACACCCGCCAGGCACTGGTCGACCTGGGGCTGGACGACGACACCTGCCGCCAGCTCGGCATCCGGGTGCACAAAGTCAACGTGGTCTGGCCGCTGGAAGCCACCATCACGCGCGACTTCGCCCAGGGGCTGCAAGAGATTCTGGTGATCGAAGAAAAGCGCCAGGTCATCGAATACCAAATCAAGGAAGAGCTCTACAACTGGCGCGCCGACGTGCGCCCCACCGTGCTGGGCAAGTTCGACGAAGCCGAGGGCGAGAACGGCAAATGCGGTGAATGGTCCATGCCTAACCCCAGCCAGAACTGGCTGCTGCGCGCCAAGGCCGACCTGACACCGGCCATCATTGCCAAGGCGATTGCCAAACGCCTCAAGAAGCTCGGTGTGCCGGGCGACGTGGTGGCGCGCATGGACAGCCGTCTTGCCATCATCGAGGCACGCGAGCGCGCATTGGCGGCCCCCAAGCAGGATACGGGCGAGCGCGCCCCCTGGTTCTGCAGCGGCTGCCCGCACAACACCAGCACCCGCGTGCCCGAGGGCTCGCGTGCGGTGGCCGGTATTGGCTGCCATTACATGACGGTGTGGATGGACCGCAGCACCTCCACCTTCACGCAGATGGGCGGCGAAGGCGTGACCTGGGTGGGCCAGGCGCCGTTCACCAAAGACGCGCACGTGTTCGCCAACCTGGGCGACGGCACCTACTTCCACAGTGGCCTGCTGGCGATTCGCCAAGCAATAGCCTCCGGCGTGAACATCACCTACAAGATTCTGTACAACGACGCAGTCGCCATGACCGGCGGCCAACAGGTCGGTGAGCGGGCCGAGGGCCACACCGTGCTGCAGATCATGAACAGCGTGAAGTCTGAAGGCGCGGTGAAGACCATCATCGTCACCGACGAACCCGAAAAATACGACGGCGCGCCGCTGGCGGCTGGTGTCACCGTGCACCACCGCGACGAGCTTGACCGCCTTCAGCGCGAACTGCGTGAAGTACCGGGCTGCAGCGTGCTCATCTACGACCAAACCTGCGCGACCGAGAAGCGCCGGCGCAGGAAGCGCGGTCTGATGCCGCAAGCGCCGAAAACCGTGGTCATCAACGACTTGGTGTGCGAGGGCTGCGGCGATTGCTCGGTCAAATCCAACTGTCTCTCGGTCGAACCTGTTGAGACCGAATTTGGTCGCAAGCGCCGCATCAACCAGAGCACCTGCAACAAGGACTATTCCTGCGTGAATGGTTTCTGCCCCAGCTTTGTCACCGTGGAAGGCGGCCAGCTGAAGAAGCCCAAGAAGGAGTCCAAGGCCGATGTGGCCAGTCTGCCACCCGTGCCTGAACCCGTGTTGCCCAACGCCGAGCAGGCTTGGGGCATCGTGGTCGGCGGAGTGGGCGGCACCGGTGTGATCACCATCGGTTCGCTCTTGGGCATGGCGGCGCACCTTGAAGGCAAAGGCGTGGTCACGCAAGACGCCGGCGGTCTGGCGCAAAAAGGCGGAGCCACGTGGAGCCATGTGCAAATCGCCAACCGGCAAGACGCCATCTACACCACCAAGGTCGACATCGCCAAGGCGGACCTGGTGATCGGCTGTGACGCCATCGTCGCCGCCAACCCGGCCACGCTGGCGGTGATGCAGGCCGGCCGCACCTTTGTGGCGCTCAATACGCACAGCACGCCGACGGCAGCCTTCGTGACCAACCCAGAGTGGCAGTTCCCCGGAGCCGCGTGCGAATCGGCCATCCTCGCCGCGGTTGGTGCAGACCTGGTGGGCGCCTTCGATGCCGAGCGCGTCGCCACGCAGATGCTGGGCGACAGCATCTACACCAACCCCCTGTTGTTGGGCTACGCCTGGCAGCAAGGCCGCGTGCCGCTGTCACACGCCGCGCTGATGCGCGCCATGGAACTCAACGGCGTGCAGGTGGCCAACAACCAGGCCGCGTTTGAATGGGGCCGACGCTGTGCGCACGATCTGGTGGCTGTGCAGGCGCTGCTCGCGCCGGCGCAGATAATCGAATTTGTCAAAAAACCCACGCTCGCAAGTTTGCTGGTGCGGCGGGTAGAGTTCCTCACCGACTACCAGAACGCAGCGTACGCAGCCGACTTCCAGGCCTTTGTCGCCAAAGCCCAGGCGGCAGAGGAAAAGCTGGGCAGCACGCGCCTCACCGAAGCCGTGGCGCGCTACCTGTTCAAGCTGATGGCCTACAAGGACGAATACGAAGTCGCACGCTTGCACACCGACCGCAGCTTTACCGACAAGCTTGCCGGTATGTTTGAAGGCGATTACAAGGTGGTGCACCACCTGGCGCCGCCACTCTTGGCCAAGCGCAACGAAAAAGGCGAACTCGTCAAGCAGAGCTACGGTCCATGGATGCGCCAGGCTTTTGGTGTGCTGGCCAAGCTCAAGGGCCTGCGCGGCACCGCGCTCGACCCCTTTGGCTACAGCGAAGAGCGCAAGACCGAGCGCGCACTGATTGCCGAGTACCGCGCTTGCGTCGAAGAATTGCTGAAGGGCCTTAGCGCCGAGAACCTGACGCTGGCAGTGGAAATTGCCAGTATTCCCGAAGAGATTCGGGGCTACGGCCATGTCAAGGATAGGCACCTGAAAGTCGCCCGCGCCAAGTGGGAGGCACTGATGGCGCGCTGGCGCAACCCGAGTGCGCAGCAGAAAGTGGCATAAACACTATTAAAGATATAGCTGCTGGCGCTTTGCATATAAGCGCCAGCAGCTTTTTTGTTTAAATATTTTTGCGTATGCGCTCGCGCACTATGCCTTTGGTAAGGCCACGTCGTTGGCCAAAAAGCGACCCGCATACAATGGCGCGCTTGCGGTTTCGCTGCCTCTCCTGCGTCCGCCGCCTGCAGGCGGCGTGTCCGCCGTCCGTTTCCTTGGAGTTTCCCTGTGTTTATTTCCTCTGCTTTTGCCCAGACCGCACCTGCCGCTGCTGCGGGTGGCGACATGATGTCCACGCTCACGGGTATGTTGCCGTTGGTGCTGATGATCGTGGTGCTGTATTTCGTGATGATCCGCCCCCAGATGAAGCGCCAGAAAGAGCACCGCGCCATGGTTGACGCGATCGCCGTAGGCGACGAAGTGGTGATTGGCGGCGGCATGCTGGGCCGCATCAAGCGCCTGTCCGAGCAGTATTTGCATGTAGAAGTCGCCAGCGGCGTCGAAGTGCAAGTACAGCGTGCAGCCCTGGTGCAGGTGCTGCCCAAGGGAACGCTCAAGTAATTTTGCGCTCCCACTGGCGCGCATTGCCAGTGCATGCGGTGCAACGCTTCGGCGCACCGCCTTCTTTTGTTTCCGCGTAGGGACGCCCGAACATGAACCGTTTTCCGCTCTGGAGGTACGCCATTTTGGTGGTGGCCCTACTGGTAGGCGTGCTCTACACCCTGCCTAATTTCTTTGGTGAAGCGCCTGCTGTGCAGGTCTCGTCTGCCAAGGCCACCGTGAAGGTCGATGCCGCCGTCGAAGCGCGGGTGCGCGAAGCGCTTGCCGCGGCCGGTGTCAGCACCGATCTGCTGCAGCTTGAAGGTGCCTCGGTGCGCGCGCGCTTCGACACGCCGGACACGCAGCTCAAGGCCAAGGATGTGATCGAAAAGGCCTTGATTCCCGATCCGCAGGATCCGGCGTACATCGTCGCACTCAACTTGGTATCGCGTTCACCTGCCTGGCTCTCCGCCATCCACGCCGCGCCCATGTACTTGGGGTTGGACTTGCGCGGTGGCGTGCACTTCATGCTGCAAGTGGACATGAAAGCGGCGTTGACGAAGAAGGCCGAATCGCTGGCAGGCGACCTGCGTACCACGCTGCGCGACAAGAAAATTCGCCACGGTGGTATCTCGCGCGAAGGCGACAACATCGACATCCGCCTCAAAGACGAGGCCATGGTGACGGAGGTGCGCAATCTCATTACGGACCAGTTCCCCGATCTTCAGACGGTGGTTAGTACCGAAGCCGATGGTGGCCAGCGCTTGCGCGCCAGCATCAAGCCCGAGGCGACGCGCCGCGTGCAGGAGCAGGCGCTCAAGCAGAACATCACCACGCTGCACAACCGTATCAACGAATTGGGCGTGGCCGAGCCGGTGATCCAGCAGCAGGGTCTGGACCGCATCGTGGTGCAACTTCCCGGCGTGCAAGACACTGCCAAGGCCAAGGACATCCTGGGCCGCACGGCGACGCTGGAAGTGCGCATGGTGGACGAAGGCACCGAGGCGCGCGCTGCTGAAATGGGCAATGGCCCAGTGCCGTTTGGCGATGAGAAGTACCTGGACCGCAACGGCCAGATCGTGATCGTCAAGAAGCAGGTCATTCTCACCGGCGAGAACCTGACCGACGCCCAACCGGGGTTTGATGGCCAGACGCAGGAGCCTACCGTCAACCTCACGCTAGATGCCAAGGGTTCGCGTACTTTCAAGGACATCACGAGCGAGAACATTGGCAAGCGCATGGCCATCGTGCTGTTCGAGAAGGGCAAGGGCGAAGTCGTGACGGCGCCCGTGATCCGTTCGGAGATCGGTGGCGGACGGGTGCAGATCTCGGGCCGTATGACCACCATGGAAGCCAACGATACGTCGCTGTTGCTGCGTGCCGGCTCACTGGCCGCGCCAATGGAAATCATCGAGGAATTCACCATCGGCCCGAGCTTGGGTGCCGACAATATTTCTCGCGGTATTCACAGCGTGGTCTGGGGGATGTTGGTCATCGTGGTGTTCATGTGCTTCTACTACATGCTGTTCGGCGTGTTCTCCAGCATCGCGTTGTCGGTCAACGTACTGATGCTGATTGCTGTGCTCTCCATGCTTCAGGCCACCCTGACGCTGCCTGGCATCGCCGCCATGGCGCTCGCACTGGGTGTTGCCATTGACTCGAACGTGCTGATCAACGAGCGTATCCGCGAAGAACTGCGCGAAGGCGCTTCGCCGCAGATGGCGATTCATATCGGCTACGAGCGCGCCTGGACCACGATTCTTGACTCCAACGTCACCACGCTGATTGCCGGACTGGCATTGCTTGCCTTCGGCTCTGGCCCGGTGCGCGGCTTTGCTGTGGTGCACGTGCTCGGCATCCTGACCAGCATGTTCTCGGCGGTGTTCTTCTCACGCGGCCTGGTGAACCTGTGGTACGGCGGCAAAAAGAAGCTCAAGACGCTGGCCATTGGCCAGATCTGGAAGCCCGAGGCGACCGGAACGTCCGTCGTTTCAGTGAAATAAGGGGACTGTCATGGAATTTTTCCGCATCAAGAAGGACATCCCTTTCATGAAGCACGCGTTGGTTTTCAACGCGATATCCTTCATCACCTTCGCCCTGGCCGTGTTCTTCCTGTTTTCGCGCGGCCTGCATTTGTCGGTGGAATTCACCGGCGGCACGGTCATGGAAGTGGCGTACAGCCAACCGGCAGAGCTGGCGAAGGTTCGGGAAACGGTGTCCAGCCTCGGGTTTCCTGACGTCCAAGTTCAGAACTTTGGCACGGCGCGCGATGTGATGATTCGCCTGCCGGTGCAAAAAGGCGTCACCTCGGCCCAGCAGAGCGAGAGCGTCATTGGCGCACTTAAGGCTGCAGACCCCGGCGTAACCCTGCGCCGGACCGAATTCGTCGGTCCGCAAGTGGGCGATGAATTGGTGCATGGTGGCTTGATGGCGCTGGGCATGGTGGTGCTGGGCATCGTGGTTTACCTGGCGTTTCGCTTCGAATGGAAGTTCGGCGTGGCCGCCATCATCGCCAACCTGCACGATGTGGTCATCATCCTGGGGTTTTTCGCGTTCTTCCAGTGGGAGTTCTCGCTCTCAGTGCTGGCAGCAGTGCTTGCCGTGCTGGGCTATTCGGTCAACGAGTCGGTGGTGATTTTTGACCGGATTCGGGAAGCCTTCCGGCGCTACCGGAAGATGACGACCCATGAGGTGATCGACCACGCTATCACCAGCACGATGAGCCGTACCATCATCACCCACGCCTCGACTGAAGCCATGGTGTTGTCCATGTTCTTCTTTGGTGGCCCGAGCCTGCACTACTTTGCGCTGGCGCTCACCATCGGTATTTTGTTCGGTATCTACTCATCGGTGTTCGTCGCCGCGGCCATCGCCATGTGGTTGGGCGTCAAACGGGAGGACCTGGTGAAGTCGACGCGTAGCGAGACTGACCCCAACGACCCTAACGCAGGCGCGACAGTCTGATGTCTGTTGCGTGCGCGACACCACGTGTGCCTTATAGATGCAGTCATCCGCGGGAGTTGTCCGCGGCAGTGCAAGCCTGTTAAGGCCCTTCCGGGCTAATATCCAGCCATGCAAACCCCTCGGACTCCGGCCGCATCCTCTCGCCGTCTCGCGCGGATGGCACGCGAGCGCTGGGGAGGCGCACTCGCAAGTGGTGCGCCGGATCTTGACAAAGCAGTGGCCGATTTTTTCGCTGCACTAATGGACCAGGTTGGCACCGACCGAGACCGTCAAACGCGCCGCGCCGCATGGCAGGGCTATCAGAACAAGCGCAGAGATTGGCTGCGTGAGCTGGGCACTGCACTGTGCCCTCCGTTGGATGCCCCTGAGGCAGCGCCTGTATCGCGTGCGTCCCAGAGGAGCCTCGACCAAGGGCTTGGCCTGGAACTGGTTGGGGAGGAGGTAGTCGAAAACAAGATCATCGCCTCGCGCATTGCCCTTACGGTGATGGAGGAGGTGGCGGCTGAGTTCGATGCACTGCGACTTCGCATGCGCACGCTTGAGCAGGCGGATTTGTCTCCCGTCGACGCTCTGCGCCCCGAGATGGTCAGCCTTAAATTGGTCGAAACCTGGCTCAAGGTGGGCTTGCCGCGCGACGATCTGCAAATGTCGCTGGAGCCTTTGCAGCGTGCGGCTGCAGCTTTGATGCAGTCGGGATTTCGGACTTGCAATGCGTTTCTGGCCGAAAACGGCGTAGATGCGCACCAAGAACTGCGCATACGCGTCACGCACCAGAACAGCACACGCGGTTCCGTAGGCCACGGCGATTCGCGCAGCTCAGGCGGTGGCCTTGCTTCCCGTGCACTGGAACAATCGCGCCAATCGATGCACTCGGGTCATGCAGGGGGGCCGCCCAATTCAGCCTACCAAGGGTATCCCCCTTCTAGCGGCTATGCGCAAATGCCTGTGGGTGCGGTGGCCGCGCCGCTCTTGCGTGCGCGCCAGCGCGCGCAGGGTGTCATGATTCAGTTGCGTCGACTGCTGGCGCCGGCCTTGAGGGGCGTGGATTTGTCGCACGCCCCGCCAGCATCTGCCGCGCTGGCGCATGCGCTCGCAGCGCACCGCGTTCAGGCAGATGTGTACTACAGCACCATGGGCGCAGTCGTGCAGGATTACAGCGCGGAGGCCGTCGTGCAATTGGCGGGGACGGTGCGCGAACGCTCCGCAGATTTGAAGAAAAAAGCCGAAACGGACAGCGAGAAGGCCATCATTGAAGTGGTAGCGCTGATGTTCCAGAGCATCCTGTCTGAAGACCGTATTCCACCAGCCGTGCGGGTGTGGTTTGCGCGCCTTCAAGTGCCCGTGTTGAGGGTGGCGTTGGCTGAACCGGAATTTTTCAGCAACGTCAGCCACCCGGCGCGCAAGCTGATTGACCGCATGGGCGCCGTGGCGCTGGGCTTTGATTCGGTGTCTATCAGTGGCAGTGCGCTCGAATCCGAAGTGCGGCGAATCGTGCAGGTGATCGAGCAATACCCGGAGACCGGGCGGCGTGTCTTTCAGCTCGTCCACGACGAGTTTGAGAAATTCCTTGCCAAGCACCTGAC
>JBQMQB010000011.1:0-18963 GCA_052172715.1 Giesbergeria sp.
TGAAATGCGCCTTTTCCTCGGCCCGGTTCTGCGCCACCGCCACTGCGCGGGCGGCGGGTGCCACGACGCACTGTCCGGCCAGCGCAGCCAGAGCCACGGCGGGCACGTTTTCAAATTCGGTGGTCACAGCGGCGCACAGGCTGGCAAGCTGGCGCAGACCTTCAGGGTCGTCGTAGGCGGTCTGGATGTGGTGGTGGCTGACGCGACCGGCCGGGCTGTCCGGGTCAGGGTCGAGCACAGCCGTGAAGTAGCCCATGGCCTGCGCGGCATGCACGAACATGCGCCCGAGCTGACCGCCGCCGAGCACGCCCAGCGTGGCACCGGGCAGGATGGGGAGTGTGGGCGCGCTCATTCGGGGGGCAGGTGCATGGCACGCGCGGCCTCGGTTTGCGCGGTGCGGAACACGCGCAGCTGCTCGCGCAGCGCCGGATTGTGGCTCGCCAGCATGGCAACCGCAAACAGCGCGGCGTTGGCCGCGCCTGCGGCGCCAATGGCAAAGGTGGCGACGGGGATGCCCTTGGGCATCTGCACAATGCTGTGCAGCGAATCCACGCCTTGCAGGTGTCGGCTGGGCACCGGTACGCCGAGTATGGGCACCACCGTCTTGGCTGCCAGCATGCCGGGCAGGTGCGCTGCGCCGCCGGCGCCAGCGATGATGGCTTGCAGCCCGCGACCGGCTGCGGCCTCGGCATAGGCGAACATGTCGTCGGGCATGCGGTGCGCCGAGACCACCTGCGCTTCGTGGGCGATACCGAATTGCCGGAGAATCCCGACTGCGTGCTGCATGGTCTCCCAGTCGCTGCTGGAGCCCATGACCACTCCGATTTGGAGGTTTGTCATAGTGTCTGAATGCGCAGCGCCCGCAGGTCTGCGCTAGAGTTAACCCGCGATTTTACTTTTGAGGCGGCATGCGCGCCCACAGCCAAGAAAACCGAGAGTCTCATGATTGACGTCACCGTAGAAAATTTTGAAGCCGAAGTCATTACCGCGTCGCTCAGCGTCCCGGTGCTGGTCGATTTTTGGGCACCCTGGTGCGGCCCCTGCAAGACGCTGGGACCGCTCCTGGAAAAGTTGGAGACCGAATACGCCGGGCGCTTCAAGCTCGTCAAGATTGATTCGGACGAGCAGCAGCAAATCGCCAGCATGTTCGGCATCAAGAGCATTCCGACCTGTGTGCTGCTCATCGGCGGCCAGCCGGTGGACGGTTTTACCGGCGCTGTGCTGGAGAGCCAGCTGCGCGCCTTTCTTGACAAGCATGTGCCATCTGAAGGCGCGCTGGAGGCCGAAGCTGAGGTGGACGAAGCCCACGCCCTGCTCGACGCCGGTGATACCCAGGCGGCGCTCGCCAAAATGGCCGATGCGCTGGCCGCCAACCCGGCCAACGACGACGCGCGGTTCGACTACGTGCGCCTGCTGATCGCCACCGGTGCGTATGAGGACGCCGAAGCCGTGTTGCACGAGCCGCTTGCGCGCATTCCCAAGCCGCTGCGCTTTGAGGCACTGTTGCATTGGCTTACCGCCCTGCAGTTCGTGCAGCAGGACGACCGTGGCAATTGGCCACTGGAGCAATTTGATGCGTTGATTGCGGCAAACAAGCGCGATTTCGACACCCGCCTGGCCAAGGCACGCGTGCTGATGGCCGAGGGCCAGTGGACCGCCGCGATGGACGAGCTGCTGGAAATCATCATGCGCGACAAGGCTTGGCAGGACGGCGCGGCGCGCAAGACCTACATCGCCATTCTGGAACTGCTCACGCCGCCCAAGCCCAAGGCTGATGCAGGCGTACCCGGCAAGAGTGCGGGTGGCATTGAGCTAATGGGTAAATCTGCGATGCAGCAGGACGAAACCCAGGCGCTGCTGGATTCCTACCGGCGCAAGCTCAGCATGGCGCTGAATTGACGAGCGCATCAATTGCTATACTAAACATAGCTATTGACGCTTATTGGGTAAGTGCTGCAGCCTGTTTTTAGTAAAAACCTCAGGCCGTCAGACGCTCCAGCGCTTCGCGGTATTTGGCGGCGGTCTTCTCAATCACCGCCTGCGGCAGGCGCGGTGCCGGTGGCGTTTTGTCCCAGGGCTTGCCTCCCACCTGGGCCTGTTCCAGCCAATCGCGCACAAACTGCTTGTCGTAGCTCGGCGGGTTCTCGCCAGCAGCCAGTGCAGCCTCGTAGCCTTCCACCGGCCAGTAGCGCGAGCTGTCGGGCGTGAGCACCTCGTCCATCAGCACCAGCGCGCCGTCAGGGGCCAGGCCAAATTCGAATTTGGTGTCGGCAATGATCATGCCCTTCGCAAGTGCGATGGATGAAGCCGCCTCGTACAGCGCAATGCTGATGTCCTTGATGCGCGTGGCGTGGTCAAGGCCGATCATTTCCACGGTGCGCTCGAACGTGATGTTTTCGTCGTGTTCGCCAGCGGCCGCTTTGGCCGCCGGCGTGTAGATGGGCTTGGGCAGGCGCGCGGCGTTGGTGAGACCAGCCGGCAGCGCCACGCCGCATACCGATTGGGTTGCCTGGTACTCCTTCCAGCCGCTACCGGCCAGGTAGCCGCGCACCACCGCCTCGACGGGCAGGGGCGTGAGGCGTTGCACCAGCATGGAGCGGCCGCGCACCTGGGCGACTTCGTCCGCGCTCACTGCGCTCTCGGGAGCTTCGCCTGTCAGATGGTTGGGGCAGATATGGCCGAGCTTGTCGAACCAGAAAAGCGCCATCTGCGTCAGCAACTCGCCTTTGCCGGGAATGGGCTCGCCCATGATCACGTCAAAGGCCGAGAGGCGGTCGCTGGCGACCATCAGGATGCGGTCGTTGCCCACCGCGTAGTTGTCGCGCACCTTGCCGCGTGCAAGCAGCGGCAGCGACGTGAGCGTGGAAGTGTGCAGGGCAGGGCTGGCGGATGCAGTCATGGCAATGGGCGTGTCAGGGCGAGGAGGGTCCGCGCAAGCGGCGTCGGAAGGCGGGGGGAATTCTATGCGCCCGGCGCGGGGCGCGGCGTCTGTAGCAAGCTGGCCAGGTGACGGGGTCTGAGGCCTTGCGGTGGGCGAACGCAGCACCCGAATCCAGCTATTGTGCGCCCTTTTTCGGGTCACCGCGACTGCGCAGCGAGAGCCCGACAGCGCCGTATGGACTGGCGTTGCGTTGCCCGCAAGTGGCAGGCATAGTGGATTTGAGCGGCAAGGTTTTTCGGGCTGCCCACCGACACTGTGGTGGTGCGGCATGTGTTCCCCAGCGTCTAGGAGAGTTATCTATGAATCTGACGATCAGCGGTCACCATCTCGAAGTCACACCATCCCTGCGCAGCTACGTGACATCCAAACTTGATCGCATCACCCGCCATTTCGATCAGGTGGTCGATGTCAAGGTGTTGCTGACGGTGGAAAAGCAAAAGGAAAAGGAAAAACGCCAACGCGCGGAATGCAACATTCGCGTGAAAGGAAATGATCTGTTCGCAGAAAGTGCCCACCAGGATTTGTACGCCGCCGTGGATGAGCTAATGGACAAGCTCGATCGCCAGGTGGTGCGCCACAAGGACCGTATTCAAGACCACCAGTTTCAGGCCCGCAGACGCGAGCAGCCGACGCAAATGTCTGCATGATGCAGAGCAACCGCCTGCCGACCCGGCACTCGAACGCCGCCTCCTGGGGCGGTTTTTTTGCGTTTGTGGGGTGAACGTTCCCGTGGGCGCGCTTGCGGTGCATAATTCCCACCGATACGCCATGAATCGACTCGCTTCCATCCTGCCTCCAGCCCAAGTGCTCGTGAGTGTTGACGCCACCAGCAAGAAACGTGCTTTCGAAGAAGCGGGTCTGCTGTTTGAAACTTTGCACGGGTTCTCTCGCGCGCTCATCACCGACAGCCTGTTTGCGCGTGAGCGCCTGGGTTCCACAGGTTTGGGCCATGGTGTGGCCATTCCGCATGGACGCATCAAAGGCATGAAATTGCCTATGGCGGCGGTGTTCCAGCTCGAACGTCCCATAGGTTTCGACGCGCCCGATGAGCAGCCCGTGGGTCTGCTCATTTTCCTGCTGGTGCCCGAAGCTGCCACGCAGAAACACCTGGAAATTCTCTCCGAAATCGCCGAGCTGCTGAGCGACGCGCCACTGCGTGAGCGCATCAAGAACAGCACCGACGCAGCGCAGTTGCATGGCTTGATTGCCGGCTGGCAATCCACCCAAGCGGCTTGACGTCTGCGTACTGGCGCTGCCGCCTGTGAAACCCAATGTTGTAAGTGCAAATGTCCTTTTCGAGGCTTTTCGCACGCACCTGAAGTGGGAGTGGGTGGCGGGTCTGGGGGCATCAGAGCGCCGCTTCGACGAAGTGGCCGTGCGTTCGGCACGCTCCGGTGCAGACCTGGTCGGCTACCTCAACTACATCCACCCTTACCGCGCGCAGGTGCTGGGTGAGCGTGAGATCAGCTACCTGGTCAATGGCACTCCCGAAGATGCCGCGCGGCGCGCCGCGCGCATTGTCACGCTTGAGCCGCCAGTGCTGGTGTTGGCCGATGGACAGGCGGCGCCCGACGCGCTGCTGTCGATTTGCGAGCGGGCGCAGATCCCCATGTTCGCCACGCATGAGTCATCGGCTTTCGTCATTGATGTCCTGCGCGCCTACCTGTCCAAGCACTTTGCCGACCGCCTCACCATGCACGGCGTGTTCATGGACATTCTGGGCCTGGGCGTGTTGATCACCGGCGAATCGGGTCTGGGGAAAAGCGAACTCGGGTTAGAGCTCATTTCGCGTGGCCAAGGCTTGGTGGCGGACGATGCGGTAGACCTGTTTCGCATCAACCAGACCACCATCGAGGGCAAGTGCCCCGACTTGCTACAAAATCTGCTGGAAGTGCGCGGTATCGGCCTGCTTGATATCCGCGCCATCTTTGGCGAGACGGCGGTGCGGCGCAAGATGCGCCTCAAGCTCATCGTGCACCTGGTGCGCAAGGAGACGCTGGAGCGCGAATACGAGCGACTGCCCTACGAACCGCTGACGCAGGACGTGCTGGGTATTCCCATACTCAAGGTTGTCATCCAGGTGGTGGCGGGGCGCAACATTGCGGTGCTGGTCGAAGCGGCGGTGCGCAATACCATCCTGCAGTTGCGCGGTATCGACACCTACCAGGAATTTGTCGAACGCCACCGGCGCGCGATGGACCAGTCCGACTGAGCGCCTGCCGCGCTATTTGTTGCGCGCCTTCGCTGCGCAACTGGCGCACTGGCCGTACAGGGCCATGGAATGGTCTTGCACCACCCAGCCCTTGGCTTTGGCCACTGCCTGCTGGCGTTTTTCGATTTCCTGGTCGTAGAACTCTTCCACCTTGCCGCAACTGGTGCAAACAAAATGGTCGTGGTGCTGGCCTTCGTTGAGTTCGTAGATGGCCTTGCCGCTTTCGAAATTGCTGCGCAGCAAAATACCGGCCTGCTCGAACTGTGTCAGCACGCGGTACACCGTGGCCAGACCGATGTCGGAGCGGTCTTCCAGTAGCACGCGGAACACGTCCTCGGCTGTCATGTGGCGCTGCGCGCCCTTCTGAAAGACTTCGAGAATCTTCAGGCGCGGCAGCGTGGCTTTGAGCCCCGTGCTCTTGAGCTCATCGATGTTCGTCATGGCAAAGGTCTTTCGTGCCGCCTGGCATACGGTGGACAGGCTCCTTGGGTGCCTGCGCCCAGTTCCGGGCCCGGGCCCTGTCGCTACAATCAACCGATCATAGCCCCAAGCCCTCACTCCATGTACGCTCCAGCCCACTGCGGTGCCCGTCTGGGCGCCATCCTGTGTCTTGGCTCCCTGCTCGCCGGGTGCTCCGCCTTCAACACTGCCAGCAGTTCGGTTGCGAGCGTGGTCAGCCCATACCGCGTGGAAGTGGTGCAGGGAAATTTCGTCTCACGCGAGCAAGTCGAGGCGCTGCAGCCTGGCATGGGCCGTCAGCAGGTGCGCGAAATTCTCGGCACCCCCTTGCTGACCAGCCTGTTCCACGATGATCGCTGGGAATACGTCTTTACGCTCAAACGCCCTGGAGTTGACTCCCAGACGCGCAAACTCACGGTGTATTTCAATGGCGATTCGCTGGAGCGTCACGAGGGCGATGAGATGCCGACCGAGAGCGAGTTCGTCGCTTCGCTCAACGCACGCAAGGGCAAAGGCAAAGTGCCGGTGCTTGAAGCGACTGAACAGCAACTGGCGCGCTACCCCGTGCACGCCGTCGATGGCGAGAACGCCGCGGCCGCCAATAGCGCGGCGCAAACGGCCCCGGCGCGCACCTACCCCCCTCTCGAACCTGCCACGCGCTGAGCGCATGCGCGTTAGGCGTCTTTTTTAGACTGGATTCACAATGGCGAATCTCACGCCCGCATCTTCCGGTGCCCCGATCCGCGTGGCGGTGGCAGGCGCCAGCGGCCGCATGGGCCGCATGCTGATCGAAGCCATCAAGGGCAGCGGCGACTGCGTGCTGTTCGGCGCACTGGATGTCCCTGCCAGCCCAGGCATTGGCTCGGACGCCACGGCCTTTCTCGGCATCGCCAGCGGCGTACCTATTACGGCCGACCTTGAAAAAGGTCTGGCCGGCGCCGATGTGTTGATCGACTTTACGCGCCCCGAAGGCACTCTGGCGCACTTGGCCGTGTGCGCGCGCCTAGGTGTGCAAGCGGTGATTGGCACCACGGGTTTTACCGACGAACAAAAAACCGAGATTGCGGCTTACGCACAGCGTATCGCCATCGTCATGGCGCCCAACATGAGTGTGGGCGTCAACGTCACCCTCAAGTTGCTGGATATGGCGGCGCGCGCGCTGGCTACGGGCTACGACATCGAAGTGATCGAAGCCCACCACCGTCACAAGGTGGACGCGCCATCCGGCACCGCACTCAAAATGGGCGAGGTGATTGCCAGCGCCTTGGGGCGCGACCTGAAGGACTGCGCCGTCTATGCACGCGAAGGCGCCACGGGCGAGCGCGACCCTTCGTCCATTGGCTTTGCCACCATTCGCGGTGGCGACATTGTGGGCGACCACACCGTGCTGTTTGCCGGCACCGGCGAGCGCATCGAGATCTCGCACAAATCCGCCAGCCGCACGACCTACGCAGAGGGGAGCTTGCGCGCGGTGCGATTCCTGCGCGGGCGCGCGGTCGGCATGTTCGACATGTTCGACGTCCTCGGCCTGCGCTAACGCCGGTCGGCCGCTGCGCATGGATCCCCTGCTTTGGTGGCGAAACGGCGATGCCGTGACGCAGACAGCGGCGCTGGTGCTGTTGTGCATGTCGGTGGCCAGTTGGGTGCTCATGCTCTGGAAGCTGCGCATGCTGCAGCGCGCCGCGCGCGATGTGGCCCGCAGCGTCGCCGCGTTCTGGCAGGTGCGCGGCTGGGACGACGCGCCGATGGCAGTTGCCGGTTTCGACCGCGAATTGCTGGTCTTGCCGTTGGTGCAGGCAGCCCTGCAGGCGCGCGCCACTGCGCCTGCTGCTCCCACTAACAACGCTTCGATTCACGCCAACGCGCTCTCGCGTGCGACGCGATTGCTGCGTGGTGCGCTGCTTGCCAGTGTGGGGCGCCTGCAGTATGGGCAGGTCTTGCTGGCCACGGTGGGCGCAACCGCCCCCTTTGTGGGCTTGCTGGGCACCGTCTGGGGCATCTACCACGCCCTGACAGCCCTGGCGGGCAGCGGCCAGATTAGTGTCGAGCAGCTTGCTGGGCCTGTGGGCGAAGCGCTGATCATGACGGCTGCAGGCTTAGCAGTGGCGATTCCTGCGGTGCTGGGCTACAACCTGCTTGGTCGGCAAGTGGGGCGGCTTGAGGCGGAGCTTGAAGGCTTTGCGCACGATCTGCGCGAACTCTGCACCACCGGTGCACAGGTGCCCTGACCGTGGCGTTCGGACGCATGGAGCGCAGCGGGGCACCCCGCCCCATGAGCGACATCAATGTGACGCCGCTGGTGGACGTGATGCTGGTGCTTGTCGTGATCTTTATTCTGGCGGCGCCCCTTCTGGCCGGTTCACTGCGCCTGGAGCTGCCGCGCGCCCAGGGGACGGCTGCGGCTGCGCCCGCGCCTGCTCTGCTGATTGAACTGGACCGCACAGGCGCGCTGCACCTCGATGGTGCGGCGATTTCCGCCGACGCGCTGGCGCCGCGCCTGGCTGCGGTAGCGGCCGACCAGCCGGGCACCGAGATTCAGTTGCGCGCCGATGCAACCGTGCCCTACGGGCGGGTGGTCGAGCTGATGGGTGTTGCCCATGCAGCGGGCCTGACCCGCATTGCCTTCGTGGCCGAACCGGCGAAGGCCACCTCCCGGCGCTGAAGCGCGTGGGCCACTGCGTGGGCTGCGCCTAAAATCTCCTCAACTGCAGCGGTTTGCGGCTGCGTTCTTTCTTTCTGAGCCCCATGGACAACAAATACCAACCCGCTGAGGTCGAGCGCGCTGCGCAGGCGCACTGGAATGCGCAGGACGCCTACCGTGTCACGGAAGATGCGAGCAAGCCCAAGTACTACGCCTGCTCCATGCTGCCCTACCCCAGCGGTAAGCTGCACATGGGCCATGTGCGCAACTACACCATCAACGACATGCTCACGCGCCATCTGCGCATGAAGGGCTACAACGTCCTCATGCCGATGGGCTGGGATGCGTTCGGCCTGCCAGCGGAGAACGCAGCCCTGAAGAACGGCGTGCCGCCCGCGCAGTGGACCTACGACAACATCGACTACATGCGCGGCCAGCTGCAGGCGATGGGCCTGGCAATCGACTGGAGCCGCGAGATCGCCACCTGCGACCCCACGTACTACAAGTGGAACCAGTGGCTCTTCCTGAAGATGCTGGAAAAGGGCGTGGCTTACCGCAAAACACAGGTCGTCAACTGGGACCCCGTGGACCAGACCGTGCTGGCCAACGAGCAGGTGATTGATGGCAAGGGTTGGCGCACCGGCGCCGTGGTGGAAAAGCGCGAGATTCCCGGCTACTACCTGAAGATTACGGAGTACGCCGAGGAGCTGCTCGACTACGTCACCGGCGACAAACTTCCCGGCTGGCCGGACCGCGTCAAACTGATGCAGGAAAACTGGATAGGCAAGAGCGTCGGCGTGCGCTTTGCCTTCACCCACGATATTCGCGGCGACGACGGCGCGCTTATTGGTGATGGCCGCATGTACGTGTTCACCACCCGCGCCGACACCGTCATGGGCGTTACGTTCTGCGCTGTGGCGCCCGAGCACCCGCTGGCCCAGCACGCGGCGCGCCACCACCCGGCCCTTGCGGCGTTCATTGAGGAATGCAAGAGTGGCGGCACCACAGAAGCCGAGCTTGCCGTCCAGGACAAGAAGGGCATGCCCACTGGGCTGCAGGTCACGCACCCGCTTACTGGCGAGTCGGTTGAGGTCTGGGTCGGCAATTACGTGCTTATGGGCTATGGCGACGGCGCCGTCATGGGCGTTCCCGCCCACGACGAACGCGACTTTGCCTTTGCGCTCAAATACGGCATTGCGATCCGTCAGGTGGTACTGGTGGACGGCGAAACCTTTGATTTCCACCAGTGGCACGACTGGTACGGCGACAAGCAGCGCGGTGTCACCGTCAATTCCGACAGCTTCAGCGGCCTGGCGTACAAGGATGCGGTCGATGCTGTCGCCCACGCGCTGGCGCAAAAAGGCCTGGGCGAGAAGAAAACCACCTGGCGCCTGCGCGACTGGGGTATCTCGCGCCAGCGCTACTGGGGCACGCCGATTCCTATCATCCACTGCGAAGAGCACGGCGCCGTGCCGGTGCCGGAAAAAGACCTGCCTGTGGTGCTGCCGCGCGACTGCATCCCCGACGGCTCCGGCAACCCGCTGCACAAGCACGAAGGCTTTCATGCCGGGGTGACCTGCCCGATTTGTGGCAAAGCTGCGCGCCGCGAAGTCGACACCATGGACACGTTCGTGGACAGCTCCTGGTACTTCATGCGCTACTGCGATCCGCACAGCACCGAGGCTATGGTGGCCGATGGCACCCGCTACTGGATGCGCGATGCCCAGCATGCGAGCGGTGGCAGCGGCATGGACCAGTACATCGGCGGTGTGGAGCACGCCATCCTGCACCTGCTGTATGCGCGCTTTTGGACCAAGGTGATGCGCGACCTGGGGCTGGTGCAGATCGACGAGCCCTTCACCAAGCTGCTGACGCAGGGCATGGTGCTCAACCACATCTACTTCTGCCGCGGTGACAAGGGCGGCAAGAACTACTTCCCACCCGAGAGCGTGACGCCGGTGCTTGATGCGCAGGGCCACATCGTAGGCGGCAAACTCGCGCAGAACGATGGCGTGTATCCGGCTGGCACGGCATTGGAATACGGCGGTGTGGGCAAGATGGGCAAGAGCGAGCGCAACGGCGTGGACCCGCAAGACCTCATCGAGAAGTACGGCGCCGACACCGCGCGCCTGTACACCATGTTCACCGCGCCGCCCGAGGCCACGCTGGAGTGGAACGATGCGGCGGTGGAAGGCAGTTCGCGGTTCCTGCGCCGGGTATGGAACTTCGGCATGAAGCTTTCTGCTATGGATATGGGAGCTGCTAGCGCAATAGCAATAAGCGCAAATGGCCTAAAAGACATTAAATTTTGCGAGCATGCTAAAGCACTGCGCCGCGAGATTCACAACGTGCTCAAGCAGGTGGACTACGACTACCAGCGCATGCAATACAACACCGTGGTCTCGGGCGCGATGAAGATGATCAACGCGCTGGAAGATTTCAAGGCGACCGACTCTGCCGGCGGCCAGGTGGCGCTAGTGGAAGGTTTTGGCATCCTGCTGCGCTGCCTCTACCCGGCGACGCCGCACATTGCCCATAGCCTGTGGAGCACGCTGGGCTACGCCGGTGTACTGGGCGAGTTGCTTGACGCTCCCTGGCCCCACGTCGATCCTGGCGCTTTGGAGCAGGAAGAAATCGAACTCATGCTCCAAATCAACGGCAAGCTGCGTGGCAGCGTGCGGGTGTCGGCCCAGGCTGAAAAGGCCGAGATTGAACGACTGGCACTGGCGAGTGATGCCTTTGCCGCGCACAGCGGCGGTGCTCCTGCCAAGCGCGTGGTGGTTGTCCCTGGTCGGTTGGTCAACGTGGTGGTCTAGCCCTATGCACAGGCGCAGCCTCCTCCTTGCTGCCCCGGCCTTGCTGCTGGGTGCCTGCGGCTTTCGGCTGCGCGGCGCGCCGCAGTTTGCCTTTGCGTCGCTCTACATCGTCGCCCCGCCAGGCTCGCTGCTGGCGCAAGAGCTGCGCCGCACGCTGCAGGCCACGGGAGGCAGTCTTCTGGTGCTGACCGAGCCGGCAGACCTGCCCCGGGCTGAGGCCGTGTTCGAGCTGTTGTCCGAGAAGCAGGAGCGCTCGGTGGTCGGCCTTAACGCGTCTGGCCAGGTGCGCGAACTCGAATTGCGCCTGCGCATCGGCTTTCGGCTGCGCAACCAGACGGGTGTCGAGCTGATCGCACCGACCGAAATCCTGCAGCAGCGTGAGATCAGCTACAACGAAACCATTGCCCTTGCCAAGGAAGCCGAAGAGGCGCTGCTGTACCGCAACATGCGCAGTGACCTTGTGCAACAACTGCTGCGAAGGCTGGCCGCCGCGAAGGGTTGAGGCGGGGTCAGGCGGCAGGCCTTGGGCGCATCAGCGTGCTTTTGCCGAACAGCGATTCGACCAGGTCCACTGCCACGCATGCCGTCTTGTTGCGCACGTCCAGAGCCGGGTTAAGTTCAACGATATCGAGCGACGCTAGGCGCCCGCTGTCGGCAATCATCTCCATGCACAACTGGGCCTCACGGTACGTTGGCCCGCCGGGCACTGTGGTGCCAACGCCAGGTGCAAGTTCTGGGTCGAGGAAATCGACGTCGAAACTTACATGCAGGTGCGTATCGCTGTCCATATCTGCCAGCGCGCGCTGCATGGTTTCGCGCATGCCCATTTCGTCGATGAAGCGCATGTCAAACACCTCCAGACCTTGGGTGTGCACCAGTTTCTTCTCCCCGGCGTCCACGCTGCGGATGCCGATCTGGCGGATTTGCGTCGAACGCAGTGCCGGCGTGCCATCGGGCAGGCGCGCCAGGCGGATCAGCGGCTCTGGCCCCAGGCCGAACAGGCAGGCCACCGGCATGCCATGCAGGTTGCCGCTGGGCGTGAGCGTGCTGGTATTGAAGTCTGCATGGGCGTCGAGCCACAGCACGCGCAGCTTCTTGCCGGCGTCAAAGCAATGGCGGGCCACGGCGGAAATGCTGCCCAGACCCAGGCAATGGTCGCCGCCCAGCAGCACGGGCAGGTGTCCAGCTTGCAGCTCGGCGCGCACGGCGTCGAACACCAGCTGGTTCCACGCCGCCACTTCGGGCAAATGGCGGTAGCCATCGCGGGGCGGCTGCCAGGGGTTCGCGGGGCCGCTCAAGTTCCCACGGTCGAGCACGCGCAGCCCGTGGGTCTCCAGTGCCACCTGTAGGCCAGCAACGCGCAGCGCCTCCGGGCCCATGGACGCACCCCGCGCGCCAGCGCCGATATCGGTGGGGGCGCCGATCAATGCGAGGGTTGGAGCGGCATTTTGAATAGAGGTCATGGCAGGCAGCGTGTGTGGCAGCAGAAATGCGAAAGACTGCATTGTGCGCAATTGCGCTCCCAGGCAGCAGGGAACACGCCGTGCAATTTGTCGTGGAAACTGGCGATTAGGCAGCAAAATATGGCGAATTGCTTTGCACGGTCAAGCATTGCTAGACTTATCGCCATGCACCTCGCCCTGGCCCAGCTTTCCTCGCACCTGCAACGCGGCTTGGCGCCGCTGTATTTGCTGCACGGTGATGAGGCTTTGCTGGTGGAAGAGGCCGCCGACACCATTCGCGCTGCCGCGCGCGCCGCCGGGCATACCGAGCGCAGTGTGTTTATCGTGGGCGGAGCAAGGTTTGATTGGAGCGCCGTACTGGCGGCTGGCAGCAGCCTGAGCCTGTTTGCCGACCGCCAGACGGTGGAAATACGCGTGCCTTCGGGCAAGCCGGGCAAGGACGGCAGCGCCGCCTTGCAGCAGATCGCCGCGGCAGCAGAGCCTGGGGGCAGTACGCTGACCATGGTGCTCCTGCCGCGGCTTGACAAGGCCACACGGACGGGCGCCTGGTTTGGCGCGCTGGCGGACGCCGGTGTGGCGGTGCAGATCGACACCGTAGAGCGCCCGGCGCTGCCGCAGTGGATTGCCCAGCGCCTGTCTGTGCAGGGACAGCGCGTGGTGCAAGGCGAAGAAGGCCAGCATGCCCTGCAGTTCTTTGCCGACCGCGTGGAGGGCAACCTGCTCGCCGCGCACCAGGAAATCCAGAAGCTGGCGCTGCTTTATCCGGCGGGTGAATTGGGTTTTGCGCAGATCGAGTCGGCTGTGCTCAACGTGGCGCGCTACGACGTTTTCAAGCTCGGTGAGGCAGTGCTCTCAGGCCAAGTGCTGCGCGTGCAGCGCATGCTCGACGGCCTGCAGGCCGAAGGGGCCGCTGCCGTACTCGTGCATTGGGCGTTGGCAGAGGACATTCGCGCACTCAAGCGCCTCTGCGACGCCATGGCGGCGGGCCGCCCTCTGCCAATGGCTCTGCGGGAGGCCCGCGTTTGGGGAGCCAAGGAAAAACTCTACGAACGTGTGCTCGGCCACCTTGCGCCGACCACGGCAGGGCGCTTGTTGCAATCGGCGCACTGGGTGGACGGCATCGTCAAGGGGCTCAAGGTGTCCGACTGGCCACAAGACCCTTGGGAGGCGCTGCACCGGCTGGCACTGCAGTGCACGCGCGCCTTCGCAGGGCAGCGGTGAGCTTTAGCCTACTTAGCCCACGAAAGTGACTTGCATGTTGACGCGGTAGGCGGTGATGCGACCGCCTTCCACTGTCACCTTTTGCTCTTTGATCCAGGCGCCGCGTACGGTCGATACGTCCTTGCAGGCGTTGGCAATGCCCTTGGTGATGGCGTCTTCGAAACTCGCGGTGCTGGTGGAACTGACTTCAATAACCTTGGCTACGCTCATGGGAAACTCCTGTTTGGTGGCAAAAGAAGCATCTTCCGCGCTCGAACCCTGTGTGCGTGTGGGACAGCGCGCCCGGGCACAGTAGTCAGGCGTACCGCATACACAAACACACCATCTGCCAGAATCCTGCCCATGAACGCCCTCAACGTTACCGAATACGTCCAGACTCTGGGCTTGCAGGCAAAAGTGGCCTCGGCGCTTATGGCGTCTGCGCCAACAGCTATTAAAAACAAAGCGTTGAAGGCGCTGGCTGAACTGCTGCGTGCCCAAGCACCGCAGTTGCAGCAGGCCAATGCGCTGGACGTGGACCGAGCGCGCTCTGCGGGCTTGGCCGAGCCCATGGTGGACCGGCTGCAGCTCACGCCCAAGGTGCTGGAAACCTGCGCCCAAGGCTGTGAGCAGCTCGCCGCCATGCCCGACGTGATCGGTGAAATTCGCGGCATGCAGCAGCAGCCCAGCGGCATTCGCGTGGGTCAGATGCGCGTGCCGATTGGCGTATTCGGCATGATTTACGAAAGCCGCCCCAACGTCACCATCGAGGCAGCGAGCCTCGCCATCAAGAGCGGCAACGCGGCCATTCTGCGCGGCGGCTCTGAGGCGATCGAGTCAAACCGGGCGCTGGCGCTGTTGGTGCAGCAGGCTTTGCAGGCCGCTGGCTTGCCCCAGGATGCGGTGCAGCTGGTGCAGACCACCGACCGCGAGGCTGTTGGCCAGCTCATCGCCATGCCTGCGTTTGTGGACGTGATCATCCCGCGCGGCGGCAAAGGGCTGATTGAGCGCATCAGCGCTGGCGCCAAGGTGCCGGTCATCAAGCACCTGGATGGCAACTGCCACAGCTATGTAGACGACCCCTGCGACCTGGATATGGCGCTGCGCGTGGTGGACAACGCCAAGACACAAAAATACAGCCCGTGCAACGCCAGCGAGAGCCTGTTGGTGGCGCGCGCCGTGGCGCCGCAGTTTTTGCCCCGCATGGCTGCGGAGTTTGCAAAAAAAGGAGTGGAAATGCGAGTTTGCGCCGAAACCATGGCGCTAATAGCTGCGGTTTTAGGAGCAAAACTCGTTCCTGCGACCGAGCAAGACTGGGCCGAGGAGTATTTGGCGCCCATCATCAGCATCAAAGTGGTGGCGGGCGTTGACGAAGCCATTGCCCACATCAACCACTATTCGAGCCACCACACCGACGCCATCCTCACGCGCGACCACCTGCACGCCCAGCAGTTCTTGCGCGAAGTCGATTCAGCCAGCGTGATGGTCAACACCAGCACGCGTTTTGCCGACGGTTTTGAGTATGGGCTGGGCGCAGAAATCGGCATCAGCACCGACAAGTTTCATGCCCGAGGCCCGGTTGGCATCGAAGGCCTGACATCGCTCAAGTGGGTGGTGCTGGGCCAAGGCGAAGTGCGCGGCTAAGTACCCGCACAGCCACATGAAAATCATCATCCTCGGCGCTGGGCGGGTCGGCTGCAGCGTCGCAGAGAGCCTGGTCTCCGAGCGCAACGACATTACTGTCATCGACACCGACGCACGGCGGCTGCGCGATCTCGAATCGCGCTTTGACCTGCGCGGTGTGGTGGGCAGCGGTATTGAATCCAGCGTGTTGGCGGAAGCCGGTGCGCAGGACACCGACCTGCTCATTGCCTGCGCCGCGCAGGACGAAACCAATCTTGTCTGCTGCAAGCTGGCGCAGCTCCTGTTCAACATCCCCACGCGCATCGCCCGCGTGCGTTCGACCGGTTTCGACAGTGAGGCGCTGACCAGCAGCGAGGGCTTTGGCGTCAGCCGCATCATCTGTCCCGAAGAGTCGCTGACGCGCTATATCGGCAAGCTCATAGAGCACCCCGAAGCCATGCAGGTGCGCGAGTTTGCCGGTGGCCGGGCCTGCCTGGTGTCCACGCGCGCGCGCGCCGAAGCGCCAATGGTGGGCCGGACCATTGGGCAGATCCGTGCCGAGGCGCCCGATTTGGCGATGCGCATCGTCGCCCTTTACCGGCGCTTCCCCGATGAACCCGACCGTTTCGTCCCTTGCGATGGCGAAACCCATATCGAGGCAGGCGACGAAGTGTTTGCTCTGTCGGCCCGCGAGAACACCCCAGCGGTCTTGCGCGGACTGCACCAGCGCGTCGGCCACACCACGCGGGCGGTGCGCCGCGTGATGATTGCGGGCGGTGGCGCCGTGGGTCTGCGCCTGGCACAACAGCTGGGGCGCGAACCAGGACGCTTTCACGTCAAGATGTTCGAGGAAGATCCAGATCGCTGCGTGGAGCTGGCCTCTCTCTTGCCTTCTGAGGTTTTGGTTCTGTTGGGCGAGGCCACCGACGAAGACTTGCTGGCAGCGGAGACCATCGAAGATGTGGACCTGTTCCTCGCGCTGAGCGATGACGATGAGGACAACATCATGTCGTGTCTGCTGGCCAAACGTATGGGCGCGCGGCGCGTGCTCGCGCTTATCAACCGCCGCAGCTATGCCGACCTGATGCACGGTACCCAAATCGACATTGCCCTTTCGCCTGCACAGGCCATGCTGGGGGAGTTGCTGGCGCACGTGCGCCGCGGCGACGTGCAGGCGGTGCACAGCCTGCGCCGTGGCGTGGCCGAGGCGCTGGAGGTGGTGGCCCGCGGAGACCGAAAAAGTTCGCGTGTGGTGGGTCGAAGGGTCGATGAGCTGCGCCTGCCCTCTGGTGTTCACATGGGGCTGATCGTGCGTGGGCTGCCGGATGCGGGGATGGTGGCTGAGCAGGATCCAGAGGTCATCATTCCCCACAGCATCACGGTCATCGAGCAGGGCGACCATGTGGTGTTCTTCCTGCCCCACAAGCGGTTGGTGGGCGATGTGGAAAAGCTCTTCCGTGTCAGCGCAACCTTCTTTTGAAACCAATGGCCGACGTCCTACCGGTTCTGCGGGTGCTTGGCATGCTGGTCATGCTTTTTGCGCTGGCCATGGGCATTCCCTTGGCAGTTTCCCTGCACCAGCAAGATGGTGTTTGGCACGTGTATCCGATCGCCATGGTGATTGCGCTAGTGAGTGGCGCTGCGCTCACCTTGGGCCTGCGCCGCTACCGGCGCGAACTGCAGCCTCGCCATGGTGTCATGCTCGTGTCGCTTGCCTGGTCGCTGCTGCCGTTGGTGGCCTCGCTCCCGCTCACACTGGCGTGTGGTCTGGTGGGCCGACCGTTGTCGTTCACTCACGCCTACTTTGAGGCGGTTTCCGGCCTGACAACGACTGGCGCGACGATTTTCACCGGGCTCGATGCGCTCCCTGTTTCGGTGAACGTGTGGCGCACCCTGCTGCAGTGGATTGGCGGCATGGGCATCCTGATTCTGGCAGTGGCAGTGCTGCCCATGCTGGGCGTGGGCGGCAGCCAACTCTTTCGGGCTGAAGCGGCGGGCCCGATCCGCGACACCAAGCTGACGCCGCGCATGACAGGGACCGCCAAGGGGCTGTGGGGCGTGTACGGCGCGTTTTCCATTGCCTGTGGCCTGGCGTACTGGCTGGCTGGCATGGCTCCACTTGACGCTTTGATGCACATGTTCACCACGGTGAGCTTGGGTGGCATGTCGTCGCACGATGCGAGTTTTGGCTACTTCCAATCTCCTTTGCTCGAATGGCTGTCGGTGTTTTTCATGCTGCTTGCCAGCTGCAATTTCGCGCTCTATTTTGTGGCCATGCGAAAAGGAAATTTGCGAGGCTTTCTGAACGACCCTGAAATGCGGGCCACCCTGGGAACGCTGGTGGGAGCAGGCCTGTTCGTCGCGTTTTTGCTGTGGGCCAAAGGCGTGTATTCACCTCTGGAGGCCTTGCGCCAGGGGCTATTCCATACGGTGTCGGTGGCGACCACCACCGGCTATGCGAGCAGCGACTACCTGGGCTGGCCGGTGTTTGCACCAGTGCTGATGCTGATGCTTTCTGGCGTGGCCACCAGTGCGGGGTCAACCGGCGGCGGCATCAAGATGGTGCGCATGCTGATTCTGCTCAAGCAGGCGCAGCGCGAGCTCACGCGGCTGGTGCATCCTAATGCGGTGCAACCGGTGCGCCTGGGCGGAAAAGTGGTGGGTAGCCCCATGATTTTCTCGGTGCTGGCCTTCATGCTGGTGTACGCTGCAACGCTCATCGTGCTCAGCATGGCGCTGCTGCTGACCGATCTGGATCCGGTCACAGCTTTCAGCGCCGTGATGGCCAGCCTGCATTGCACGGGACCAGGCCTGGGTGCCATCGGACCGACTTCGACCTACGCGGTGCTTACGGATTTCCAAGTATGGGTCTGTACGCTGGCCATGGTGCTGGGCAGGTTGGAAATTCTGAGCTTTCTCGCTTTGCTGACGCCCGCCTTCTGGCGCAGATGAGCGTCGCGCACTTCTACAATCGTCCCAAACGTCTACAAGGCCTTGTATGGTTCCGCATCTCGTTACCGCCCTTACCGGTCCGATCAATGAGCTTGAGCAGCGCATCATCGATTCGATGCCTGCCACCGAGCGCTGGTTTCGGCTGGAATGGATGGAGCACACGCCGCCGTTCTACACCTCGGTGGACATTCGCAACGCGGGTTTTAAACTTGCGCCGGTCGACACCAACCTGTTCCCGGGTGGCTGGAACAACCTGACGCCTGAGATGCTGCCCCTTGCGGTGCAGGCGGCAATGGCCGCGATTGAAAAGATCTGCCCTGAAGCGCGCAACCTGCTCATCATTCCGGAAAATCATGCGAACAGCAGCGTCTATCTGAGCAATCTGGCGCAGTTGCAGCGCATCTTCAATATGGCCGGACTGAACGTGCGGATAGGCTCCGTCAGCCCGGACGTGAAGAAAACGACGGTGCTGGAACTCCCGCACGGCGAAACTCTGACCTTGGAGCCGGTGGTGCGCGCCCGTGGGAGACTGGGTCTTAAGCACTTCGATCCTTGCACAATCCTGCTCAACAACGATTTGTCCGCTGGCGCCCCAGGCATTCTGGAAGACTTGCATGAGCAGTACCTCCTGCCACCTTTGCATGCTGGATGGATGG
>JBQMQB010000012.1:0-18697 GCA_052172715.1 Giesbergeria sp.
TCACCGCTCGGCGTATACGACTTCCAGAAACGCAGCAGCCTGATTGAAGTGAGTGAGGCGGGTGCGCAAGTGCTGGGCCCGATTGCCGCGACGCTGGCCTACGGCGAGGGCCTGCAGGCGCACGCGCAAGCGGCCGAGATGCGGCTGAAACTGCGCTGAGAGCTTCTCGGTAGCGACACGAAGTTCGTGTTACACGAAGTTCGTGTTATCATTTCTCCATGAAAAACGTCACCATCACCATGGACGACGCTGTTGCCGAATGGGTGCGGGTAGAAGCAGCCAAGCGCGGCAGCAGCGTATCGCGCTTGCTGGGTGAGTGGATGGCGGAGAAGATGCGCCAGGAAGACGCCTACGCCCAAGCTATGCGCGAGGCGCTGGGTTTTGAGACCTGGGGCGCTTCCAGCGGTCCCTATGTGCCGCGCAACACGCTGTTCGAGCGTTGAGTCATGGCCGTCGCACCGATTTTTGTCGACACCGAAGTGCTGCTGGCCAGTGTGGATGAGCGCGATCCCGACCGCCAGGCCCGCGCTCGCGAGTGGCTGCGGTTTTGCTGGGAAACCCGCAGCGGGCGCATCAGCTCGCAGGTGCTCAACGAACTGTACAACCAGGCCATCCAGCGTTTTGACGGCCCAAGGGTGCTGCCGCAGGTGCGCGCCCAGGTGCGGCGCCTGCGCGTCTGGCTGCCGCCGCACCTTGACGCCTATACGGTTGATGGCGCCTGGGATCTGCAGGACCGTTATGGCCTGGGCTATTGGGACGCGCTCATCCTTTCGTCTGCCCACCAGCAGGGCTGTCGTTACCTGCTGACCGAGGCGCTGCCACACGACCAGCCGCTCGATGCCGTGCGCCCTATCAATCCCTTCCTCGTGGCACCTGCTGCACTGGACACCACCGAATGACGACGACCACCGACCAAGCGCTCGCCCGCATCCGCCCCGACGTTCTCGCCATGCACGCCTACGTGGTGCAGTCGGCCGAAGGCATGCTGAAGATGGACGCAATGGAGAACCCCCACGCGTTGCCGCCTGAGCTGCAGCGTGCTTTGGGTGAGCGCCTGGGTGCGCTGGCGCTCAACCGCTATCCCGGCAGCCGCAGTGACGACCTGAAGGTGGCGCTGGCGCACTATGCGGGAATGCCGTCCGGCTGCTCCATGGTGCTGGGCAATGGCTCCGACGAACTCATCAGTTTGGTGACGCAGGCCTGCGCGCAGCCGTGGGATGCCGCCGCAAAGCGCCCCGTGGTGCTGGCACCGGTGCCGGGCTTTGTCATGTACGCCGTGTCGGCGCAGTTGCTCGGGCTGCAATTTGTCGGCGTGCCGCTGACAGTGGATTTCCAGCTTGACGTGCCCTCCATGCTCGCGGCTATTGCCGAGCATCGCCCGGCCGTGACCCACATTGCCTACCCCAACAACCCCACGGCCACGCTGTGGAGCGAAGCCTCAGTCCAGGCCGTGGTGGACGCGGTGGGCGCGCAGGGCGGTATCGTGTTGATTGACGAGGCCTACCAGCCTTTCGCCAGCCGCAGCTGGATCGAGCGCATGCACGCCGAACCCGCGCGCAACGCCCATGTGCTGCTGATGCGCACGCTCTCCAAGTTTGGCCTGGCCGGTGTGCGGCTGGGCTACTTGATGGGGCCGACCGCGTTGGTGGGCGAGGTGGACAAGCTGCGCCCGCCCTACAACGTGAGCGTTCTCAACTGCGAGGCTGCGCTGTTCGCTCTGGAGCACACCGAGGTGTTTGCTGCGCAGGCGGCCGAATTGCGCGCCCAGCGCACGCAACTTATCGCGGCCTTGCGCGTGCTGCCTGGCGTTGAAAAATGCTGGGACAGCGAAGCCAACATGGTGCTGGTGCGCGTGCCCGATGCGGCCCACACCTTTGCCGGCATGCGCGAGCGCAAAGTCCTCATCAAGAACGTTTCTACAATGCATCCATTGCTGGCCCAGTGCCTGCGGCTCACGGTAGGCACCGCCGACGAGAACGCGCGCATGCTGGCCGCCCTTCAGGCTTCGCTATGACCTCTTCTGCCCTTGTTCCTTCCGCCAATACGGACCGCACTGCCGAAGTCAGCCGCAACACGGCTGAGACGCGTATCACCGTGCGCATCAACCTTGATGGCACGGGCCAATCGCAGCTGTCGACCGGCATCGGTTTTTTTGACCACATGCTGGAGCAGATTGCCCGCCACGGCCTGATTGACCTGGAGGTGCGCGCCGATGGCGACTTGCACATTGACGGCCACCACACGGTCGAAGACGTAGGCATCACGCTCGGCCAAGCGGTGGCGCGTGCCATTGGCGACAAGAAAGGCTTGCGCCGCTACGGCCACGCCTACGTGCCGCTGGACGAAGCTCTCACGCGCGTGGTCATCGACCTCTCGGGTCGGCCGGGGCTCGTGCAGAACATTGCCTTCACCAGCGGCATGATCGGCGAGTTCGACACCCAGCTCACGCACGAATTCTTTCAGGGCTTTGCCAACCACGCCGGTGCCACGCTGCACATCGACAACCTGCGCGGCGTGAACGCGCACCACCAGTGCGAGACGGCGTTCAAGGCCTTTGCGCGCGCGCTGCGCACGGCAGTCGAGCGCGATCCGCGCAGCGCCGGCAGCATTCCTTCCACCAAAGGTGTTTTGTAAGTAAAAATGCCTCTAGCGCTTATAGGGTAAGCGCTACCAGCTATGAATATAAAAGCAAAAACGGTGGCAGTGGTGGATTACGGTATGGGCAATTTGCGCTCCGTGTCGCAAGCCGTACAGGCCGCAACCGAGGGCACGGGTTGGCAAGTTGTGGTCACCTCCCGGCCTGACGAGGTGCGGGCTGCAGAGCGCATCGTGCTGCCGGGGCAGGGCGCTATGCGCGACTGCATGCGCGAGCTGCGCGAATCGGGCCTGCAGCAATCGGTGCTCGAAGCCGCCGCCAGCAAGCCCCTTTTTGGTGTGTGCGTGGGCATGCAGATGCTGCTTGGCCACAGCGCCGAAGGCGATACGGCGGGCCTCAACCTCATTCCCGGCGATGTGCTGCGCTTTGACCTACAAGGGCGTTTGCAGGCAGATGGCAGCCGTTTCAAGGTCCCGCAAATGGGCTGGAACCAGGTGCGCCAAGTGCCCAACGGGGGGGCTGTGCATGCGCTGTGGGACGGCGTGCCCGACCGCAGCTATTTCTATTTCGTGCACAGTTTCTACGCCTCCCCGGCGAATGCCGCCCACTGCGCCGGCGAGGCCGATTACGGCGAGCCCTTTGCAGCCGCCATTGCCCGCGATAACATATTCGCCACGCAGTTTCACCCTGAGAAAAGTGCCGACCAGGGGCTGCGCTTGTACCGCAACTTTTTGCACTGGGCGCCCTGAGCGCGTTGCAACTTCCGCTAGTTGGCCTTATTCACCCCCGTTCGGGCTGCCATGTGCAAAGCCCGCCATTTCTCAACCTGACCTGCCATGCTGCTCATTCCCGCTATCGACCTCAAAGACGGCCACTGCGTTCGCCTCAAACAGGGCGACATGGACCAATCGACCACGTTTGGCGAAGACCCGGCCGCGATGGCACGGCGTTGGGTGGACGCGGGCGCGCGTCGCCTGCATCTGGTGGACCTCAACGGAGCCTTTGCCGGCAAACCGAAAAACTACAGCGCCGTACAAAGCATCCTGCGCGAAGTCGGTGACGATATTCCGGTGCAACTCGGGGGCGGTATCCGCGATCTGGACACCATTGAAAAGTACATCGACGGCGGTCTGCGCTACGTCATCATTGGCACTGCAGCCGTCAAGAATCCAGGGTTTCTGAAGGACGCATGCTCAGCCTTTGGTGGCCACATCATCGTTGGGCTTGACGCTCGGGACGGCAAGGTGGCGACCGACGGCTGGAGCAAGCTCACCGGTCACGAGGTGGCCGATCTGGCCAAAAAGTTCGAAGACTGGGGTGTTGAATCCATCATCTACACCGACATCGGCCGCGACGGCATGCTCTCGGGCATCAACATCGAGGCCACGGTGAAGCTGGCCCAGGCGCTCACCATTCCTGTCATTGCGTCGGGTGGGCTTAGCAACATGCAGGACATCGAGCAGCTTTGCGCTGTCGAGCATGAAGGCGTGGAGGGCGTGATCTGCGGGCGCGCCATTTATTCCGGCGACCTTGATTTCGCCGCGGCTCAGGCCAGGGCCGACGAACTCGCCTGAGTCTCAACGTGGGCGGCTGGATCCGTCCGTCGGCGCCGCGATCAAGGTGCACTGCACGGGTGACGGCGCTGCAGGCGCGTGCTCGCAAGGGCGTGCAATGCCGCGTGGCGCCTTAAGCGCGGCGCCGACAGGCGCGTCGCGCGCCCATCTTCCGGGTGAATGCCCTCGAAGACTTCCAATCACGCCTCGACGCAACCTACCGAAGGACGCCAAGCAGCCCTTTCCATTTTAGGCTGAGTCGCCCACGCGCGCTTGGCGTGCCTGTACACCTCGTACCGCAACATCGCAAGTTGGTGTGGCGAAAACCGCACACGATATTGCGATATGTTTGCGCAAAATCAATCGCATTTGTTACTATTAGAGACATCGAGGGTCAGACGGCACAGATCGTTCCGCCCACGGGAAATAGCTAGTTGTTTCCCATCTCATTTGGCGGTGCTTTTGCGTGCTGTGGTGCCTTTTCAGGTGCTCTGCTGCGAAGCCCAGGCGATTGACTCCTCGAATGCACGTCCTTTCTATTTTCGGCACCCGCCCCGAGGCCATCAAAATGGCCCCGCTAGTGGCGGCACTGCGCAACGAGCCGCAGCTGCAGAGCACCCTTTGCATCACCGGGCAACACCGCGAGATGCTCGCCCAGGTCATGGCGCTGTTCGACCTGCAGGCCGACCACGAGCTCGACGTCATGCGGCCCAACCAGACACTCAATGGTTTGTTTGCGCGGCTGCTGGTAGGTGTCGATGCGGTGCTCGATAAGGTTCAACCCGACTGTGTGCTGGTGCATGGTGATACCTCCACCGCTGCTGCTGCGGCCATGGCGGCGTTTCATCGCCGCATCGCCGTAGGCCATGTGGAAGCCGGTTTGCGCAGTGGGGATGTGCATTCGCCCTTTCCCGAAGAGATGAATCGGCGGTTGGTCGATTCCATGAGCACCTGGCTTTTTGCGCCCACCCCGGCTTCGCGTGATGCAGCGCTGCGCGAGAAGGTGTCGGGCCGTATCTTGGTGACGGGCAATACCGTAATCGATGCACTCAATGCGACGCTCACACGCTTGGACGCAGATCCTGCCCGGGAGCGGGCGGTGGCGCAGCGTTATGGCTGGCTGGATGCAGGGCGAAAACTGATTTTGGTGACCGGGCACCGCCGTGAAAACTTTGGCGATGGCTTTCGCAATATTTGCGCTGCGCTGCGGGAACTCGCCCAGCGCGAGGATGTGCAAATCGTCTATCCCGTTCACCTGAACCCCAATGTGCGTGGCGTGGTTCAGGAGACGCTCTCAGCCCAAGCCAATGTGCACCTGATCGAGCCAGCCGATTACGTTGAGTTTGTCTGGCTGATGCGGCGCGCCTACCTCATCCTGACCGACTCAGGCGGTGTCCAGGAAGAGGCGCCAGCCCTTGGCAAACCTGTGCTGGTAATGCGCGACGTCACCGAACGCCCAGAGGCCGTTGCCGCTGGCACGGTGCGCCTCGTGGGTACGTCACGCGAACGCATTGTGGCGCAGGCGACGCTCTTGCTCGACGACGCCGCCATGTATGCCGATTTCTGCCGCAGAGGAAACCCCTATGGCGACGGACATGCCTGCCAGCGCATCGTGGATGCCTTGTGTGAGCGGCCGTTTGTGGAGTTCGAACCCGAAGTCCAATCAAAGTCTTAGTCCCTATTGAACACCATCCTTTCGGAGTCCCCTTTATGACTGCATATTTTTTCCGTCCGCGGCGCATCTCGCGTCTGCTCGCCTTAGTCGGGCTCATGAGCGCCCCACTTCTGGCGTCGGCCAGCCCGGCAGGAGACGCGCTGACGCGTCTGCAGGGCGACACCTGGATCAACCGCAGCTTTGCGCTGTCGGAGCTCGGTTTTGGTGAAGATGTCATGCTGAGCGGCTACGACAGTCGGCAGGAGTTCTACCTGCCGGTGCCGCGTTCCCTGCAATTGGCCGATGCCACCGTGGATTTTCGCGGGCGTTTTTACAAGGCAGAAGAGGGCCGTACCTCCATGCTGCTGTTTGTCAACGGTCGGCCCGTGCATTCGCGCCGCATCGATACCCCTGAGGGGGATGCGGGCCAACTGTTGAAAGTGGACACCAGTAAGCCTGGCAACGGTTTTCTGCGCTTTCGCGTGGATTGGCTCAACAACGTTGGCCAGCGTATCTGCGAAGTCGAGCGGTCCACGGGCAACGTCTTGGCGGTCTCCAACGACACGCGCTTTAACTACCGCTTCAGTAGCGCGGCCCTGACCAGTATTGCAGACGCTTGGCTGACGCTGCCTTCGCATCCGACCTTGCTGGTTGCCTCGCGCAACCTCAGCAAGACCAGCTACGACACCGCTTGGCGTCTTGGTGTTGCACTGGAGCAGGCCAATCGCCGGGTCGTGGTGCGGTCTTTCCCTGTGCCTGGTGATACGGTAGATACCACTGGCTGGCAGCTGCCTGCGGGTCTGGCAAACCTGCCATCATTCGCTGCGCTGGGCCAGAACAACGCGAAATATGTGCTGAAGGACGACGCAGAAGTCGGCGCACTCGTGGTTTTGGGCTCGTCCCTGGCGACAGGTGACATTGTGGTGTCTGACGAGGCGTTGCAAAAACAAATCGCCTCGGCGCTTGATGCACTGGGTGCCCAGCTTGGCAACGATCCTGATGCCGCGCGAGCGTTCGCTGCATGGCGGACCCTGCAAACAGGTGCGCAGGCTGGCGCATTGCCTTCCCACACCATTCGTTTGGCGACCTTGGGTGCCCATCCGGTCATTGTGGTGGCCGAAGATGCGGGAGCCAAAGCTGCAGGTGCCTTCGCTGATGTGTGGCGCAATGCCCTGACCACGCGTGAGGTGGTGGTTGCTGAGGCCAACGCACCTGAGGTGCTCGATCAGTCGGTGCTTCGCTTGACCAATTTGGGTGGCAGTGACGCCAACTTCGATGTTTTGGCCCGTGGCGACTGGTCGGCGACCTTGCCGCTTGCTTCCGTTGCCGTCAACGGTCGCATGCCTTCCGACCTGGTGATTGATGTGGCTGCAGCGCCTGGGGCATCGTCCACACGTCCCGTGGTGTCGGTGTTCTGGAACAACGTGCTGCTGTCTGCCAAGCGTCTGCAGGCCGATGGCCGTCCTGAGCGACTGGACGCGCGCGTTCCAGGCTACGCCCTGGGGCTGAGCAACGTGGTGCGCGTGTCCTTTCAGCGCCAGCCCTATTCGAACGATTGCAATGAAACACCGCAGGCGTTTCCAGTCAACGTGCTGCCCACGAGTTATGTGCGGGGTGGCGATTCGGAGCCGGACGGTACCTTTGTGGGTCTGTTGCCTTTGATGTCAGGAATGCCCCAGCTGATCGTGCCCGAGTCCTATCTGGCAGATGCGCCGGCGAGCCTGGCGCGGGTGGTGCGCATAGCCGTCGCGGCAGGTGTCACGCCAGTGCGTGCGGAACTTGTCGTAGCGGCAAAAGGCACGGCTACTACGCCGACGCGTCCTTTCCTGGCCATGGAAACACCGGTGGATGGTGCCAGTGCCCGGGTGGAAATCAAGGATGCGCACCTTCGCATTAACGGCAAGAAAACCCCTTGGCTCGATGCCAATGGTTTGGCGCGGCTCAGTGCGGTGGAAGTGACGCGTGCACATGACCAGCATGGCTTGTATTGGCAGGCCCTGGGAGCACAAACTGCCATGCAGGAAAAGCCGTTCGTCCTCAATCGTGGTGACATCGCCCTGATTGGCGCGCAAGGTCCAGTCAGCTGGGTAGACAGCAGCAATCCTTCGGCCAGCCAGCCACCGCGTGCGGGTGAAGGTGCGTTCTACGAATGGCGCCGTTACGTGTCGTGGGGCGTGCCCATGATTAGCGCCGCCTTGCTCCTGCTGCTCTTGCTGTTTGCCTTTGCTTACCGCCTCAAGCGCCGCCACACCAGCCAGAAGAGCAAGTAAGCGCTCCTGAATCTGTCTGCACTGCATGTTTACTTTGTACTGGCCCTACATCTTCGCCGACTACTACCGCGGTCTTGAGATCGTGACTGCCGTGGTCAGCGTGATCATTCTGATCTCCAGCGTCGACGACCTGTTTATTGACGCTTGGTACTGGGTGCGCGAGGTCTCTCGCAACCTCACAGTGCGGCGCCAGTACAAGCGACTGAGCGCAGAGCAACTGCGCGCCCAAGCCGAGCAGTCCATGGCCATCATGGTGCCTGCCTGGATGGAATACGACGTGATTGCCCCGATGCTGAGCAACATGGTGTCCATGCTCGAGTACTCCAACTACACCATTTTTGTTGGCACGTACCAGAACGACCACCGCACCATCAGCGAAGTCGAGCGCATGCGCCGACGCTACCGTCAGTTGGTGCGCGTGGAAGTGCCGCACGATGGCCCGACCTGCAAGGCCGATTGCCTAAATTGGGTGGTGCAGGCGGTGTTCAAGCATGAGCGCGAGGTGCAGCAACCATTCGCAGGCTTGGTGCTGCATGACTGTGAGGACGTGTTGCACCCGCTGGAACTGAAGTACTACAGCTACTTGTTGCCGCGCATGGATTTCATCCAGCTACCCGTCACGTCGCTGGAGCGCAGCTGGTTCGAACTGGTTGCCGGCACCTACATGGACGAATTTGCAGAGTGGCACAGCAAGGACTTGGTGGTCCGTGAAAGCCTGTCCAAAATGGTTCCGTCTGCGGGTGTGGGTACGTGTTTTTCGCACCGGGCGATGCAAGTCCTGGCGGCGACTACAGAAAACCAGCCGTTCAACAACGAAAGCCTCACCGAGGACTACGACATCGGCACGCGCCTCAGCCGTCTTGGCATGAAGCAGATTTTCGGCAAGTTCGATGTCGACTATGTGACGCGGCGAATCTCCTGGTTCGGCCTCGGGAGGGAAAAAATTAGTTCCATCCAGATGCCATTGGGTGTGCGTGAGTATTTTCCTGACACTTTTCGCGCAGCCTATAGGCAGAAGGCGCGATGGACCATTGGCATTGGCCTGCAGGGATGGGAGCAGGTGGGGTGGGAGGGCTCGCTCGCCACCAAATATCTGCTGTTCCGCGATCGCAAAGGCTTGATCACCTCCTTCGTCGCCATTTTTGGTTACTTGCT
Organism: Giesbergeria sp.; assembly: GCA_052172715.1. Classification (GTDB taxonomy): domain Bacteria; phylum Pseudomonadota; class Gammaproteobacteria; order Burkholderiales; family Burkholderiaceae_C; genus Simplicispira. The sequence goes on from JBQMQB010000012.1 coordinate 9,229, forward strand.
GATGCTTAACTTTCTCGTGTTCTACACCGCCGAAAAACTAGGTTGGTGGACGATCTATTACCCCTCAGCCTTTAGCCCTGGCGGTTGGTTCATGACGGTTATGGGCCTCAATGCGGTGGCGCTGTCACTGCGTGTGGTGCAGCGTGCGTACTTTGTGAGCAGCATGTATGGGTGGGAGCATGGCTTGCTGTCCATTCCCCGCATGGTGATTGGCAACTTTATCAATGCCATGGCTGCAGCCCGTGCCTGGAAGCTGTTTCTTGCGAACAAGTTGTTTGGTGCAAAGCTTGTCTGGGACAAGACCCTGCACGAGTTTCCTTCAGCCGACCAGCTAGACAGGCATCGTCAGCGGCTTGGTGAAGTTCTTTTGTCTTGGCGTGCTATTGACGCCGTCCATCTGGAGCAGGCGCTGACATTGCAACGTCAGTTGAGACGCCCGCTGGGAAAAATTCTTTTGGAAAACGGTTGGTTGGATGCAGGCACGCTCGAAGAAGCCATTTCCTTTCAGGAAGCCGAATCGACATCCGTGGCTCCACCACCCCCTATGCAGGATCTGGTTGCTGTATGAGTGTTTCGCGCAATCGCACCCTATTGGCCATGGCTTTGGCCGTGGCTTGGCCTGTTGCCTCAGTATGGGCCGGTAGTACCCTCCGTATCGGATCGGTGGCTGCCGTAGACCAGCAGTTTGGCGAAGAGCCACCTTTGCGGCTCACCATGTCCTTGGTGATGACCGTGCCAGGCACGCATCGCCCAATGCCTGCGCCAGATGTGCCGGGCAGTGCGCCACATGTGGCGCAATTGGTCCGGGATCCACGCAGCCTGGTGGGCCTGAGCTTGCGCATGGAGCGGGCCATCGCCACGCTTGCCAATGGTCGGCCTGACCAAGCTGCGCGGGTCCTTGCGAAAATTGGTGTCGCACCGGACCGTTCGCGAACCCCGGAGCTTGCCGAACGCGCTTTGCGGGCGATTGAGCGCGTGGAGCACCCGACGTGGGGGCGTGGACCGGCAGACACGGTAGTAGACAGCGAATTCAACCGCCTGTTAATGCAGTACGTGCGGCTGCAGATGCCCTCCTTGCCCATGTGGCAGGCGCCCAACCCCGGCGCGCCAGTGCAATCGGTAGAGCCGCTAGAGGTCTTGCCGGCGGCCCCGCAGCCCGATGCACCGCCCGCGCTAGCGAGCGAACAGACAGCCAGACACGCAGTGAAGGCGCGGCGAGTCACTGGTCTGCGTGGGCAGGCATGGCGCCTGTCGGATCAGGGGTACAAAGCCTACAACCGGGGCGACTACAAAACCGCGCTCGAACGTGCCGATGCCGCGCTGCAATTGGCGCCCGGTGCCGTGCGGCTGCACCAGTTGCGGGTGTACGCACTGCAGAAATTGGGCCGCCTGGACGAGGCGGAACGGGCTGCTAAGCAGGCCATTGCAGACGGCCATACCAGCCCCGAATTGGAAGCTGCCGTGCGAAACCTGCAGCCCGCGCCAGCGGGTGCAGACGCGGTACCCAGAACGGCGGCCTACCGCAAGGCCTTTCCTATCGCCACTCTGGCGTATGAACAGCTCGCCACCGGCAAGTATGCCGACGCGGCGTCTAACGCTGAAATTGCAGTGCGCACTGATCCCAGTCAGGGCGACTGGGCACTGCTTTGGCTCAATGCGCTTGAAGACATGCAGCGCTACGAGGACATGGTTGTGGCAGGCCAGCAGGCCATCGCGCTGGGCGCACCCAATGTGGAGGCCATCTCTGCACTGATGCGGCTGGGCAGCCAGGCCATTGGGGTCCAGCACGCGCAGAAGGCATTTGATGCCATGGCGAAGAATCGACCCAAGGATGCAGTGCCCGAAGCGCGAGAGGCGGTGCGCAGGGCACCGGATGTCGTGAGCCATCGCCTGTTGCTTATCAGTGCTTTGCAGGCCGCACAGGACCTGGTTGGCGCAGAGGCTGCGGCAACCGATGCTTTGCTGGCAGACGACGAAAACGCCACCATTCACATTCAGCGTGCCTACCTGCTCCAGCAACTTGGCAAGGGTGAGGCTGCACAAGCGGACATCGAAGCTGTGCTCGCGCAGGGTTGGATTGACGATGCCTTGCGCCGTGACACCCGTTTGATTGGTGCCGACTTGGCGCTTGCCAACGGACGGCCTGAACGTGTGATGGCGCTGCTGGAACCGTTGCCCGCAGACGATGCTCAGGCGATTTCCCGGCGAAGCGCCGCCAAGGCGCTCTGGGCCTGGGTGGGCAAGTCGGACGCTCTGCCGGTGACGGCATATGCACCTTTGCAACTGTGCCGCGATACGCCTTACGGAACGGTGTGTGAAATGGAGCCGTGGGATGCTCCTGGCACCGACAATCCCGCCGCGCGTGCGTATGCCGCCTATGGCCAGAAGCGGTATGCACAGGCCATTGAACTCGCGCGCAAAGCTGTGGCCGAGGATCCCAAGAGTGCGGGCAACCAGACGCTGCTGACCACAGCACTGGCTGCAGGCACTGAGGCCGAACAAAAGGAGGCGTTGGAGCGGCTTGATACGGCGCTTGCCGAGAAGCCCGATGACGCCGACCTGCTGCGACAGCGGGGTTACCTGAGGCTTTCTAACGGTGCGCCGGCACTGGCCCTGGAGGACTTCGTTGCCGCGCGCAACACCGGCAATGCCCCCGCCACGAACCTGCTCGACGAAGCCTACGCCATGGCCGCCACTGGCCAACGGCTGCCTGCAGCTGCCCTGCTGCGGCAGGCCATTGACGATGCAGACGCGGGGAAAATGAGCCTGGACGCGCAGCAGCGCTTTGACACCCGCAGCGCCGTGGCCAGCTTCTCGCGTGAGTGGGGCGTCACGGCGTCGGTCGGCTACCGCGGCGCGCGGGCACCCTCGAACGGGTTGGTGGGCCAGCCTGTTTCGCTGCCGGGCGATGCTGCTTTCAGCACCGTGGAAGCGTACTGGCGACCTGCAGAGTTCCTCAATTCCAGCACCAGTACCTTTGATGTGTATGGGCGCCTGTCCAATACCTTGCACAGCGGCACCGATCGCACAGGTGCCCAACAGGTTCCTGACCCTTGCGGCGGCACCCTCAATGTGGAAGAAACGCGCACCCGGTCAGCATCCGGGTTCCCGACCACCACGGGGGCCGTTGGCGTGCGCTATACCCCCTGGACAGAAAAGAACCTTACCTTTGGTCTTGAGCGGCAGTTTTTCCTGGGCAACGCTGCGCGCAGCGGGGCTCTGAACCCAAGCTCCAACGCGGTGCGCTGCCAGCTCAACCAGCTGGCCGGCGCAGTGGACTACCGCACCAACGCCGCTGCGGGTGCCTGGCAGGCCTATGCGCTGTACGGTTTCTACGAGGGCACGGGCCTGCGACTAGACACCAACAGCTGGTTCACCATGGAAGGCTACCTGCAGGCAGGTTACACACTGCTGGACGCCCCCACGGCCTATACCTTGCGCGACTCCACTGGTCAGGTGCTTGGTCGCTCCGAGGGCAAGCTCAAGCGCGGCCAGGCGTTTGCAGCCAGCGAAGTGCGTGTGGGCCGCAGCTTCCTTACCGAGTACAGCGACCGCTTGGTGCTTTTCCCCCACGTCTCGCTGGCGGCAGACTGGTACTCAAACCGCGATCGAGCCACTGGTACGCCGGTGCCTGGAAATTCGAGCGTCGCACTGGTGGGAAGCGGTCATGACTGGTCGGTGGGCGCAGGGGTGGGGCTCAATGTTCGCTACTGGCTTCAGGGCGACCGCTACCGTGCGCAAAGCTCCTATGTCGACGCGAGCCTGCAATACCGCACGCGGCTTGGCGGTGTGCAAGACCGGGCCAAAGGGGTCTTCATGAGCCTGTCCTATTCGTATTAAGCCGTGTGTAGGTGAACTCTCACGCAAGTACCTGTGTATCCGATGCAATTTCCTGATTTACCCTCCCGCTTATCGCGTAGATCTTTGCTTGGCTGGCCGTTGGCGCTTTGGCTGGCAGGTGAGGCCCACGCCCAGCCCGATACGCTTGCTATTGTGGGCAAGGACCAATACCTGTTCGCCGACTGGGGCACCTCCGACGCACCGACCTGGCCCGCCATCGATGCCTCCGTGGCTCGGATTGCAGAAGTCCGCAAGCGCCTTGCTGCACGTGGCATCGTCCTGATCGCGCCGGTGATTCCCAGTAAGAAGATTTTTTACGCCGACAAACTGGAAGGGGAGGATGCCCTGACCCCAGAAATGATGGCTCGCTATGCCGGGATTCGCGATCGACTGGTTGCAGCCAGTGTGCCAAGTTTCGACGCTGAAGCGGTTTTTCGCTCGCTGCAGAAAGCGGGTAAAGAGGTGTATTACCGCACCGACCAGCACTGGACGCAGGCCACCGCAGATGCCAGCGCCAAAGCCACGGCCGAACTGATTCACCAACTGGTGCCCAAGCTGGCTGGTCAGTCAGGAACCGGCCTTGCGCTGGGCACAATGGCCAACGAACGCCGATATGGCGATCTGGCAGAGCGCTTTCTGTCGCCTGAGCAGCGGCGTGCGGCAGGCCGTGAGACCTTCACCGTGCGCCGTGCAACCGAGACTGTGGGGCTTTTGGACAGTGCGCCGGCACCCGTCCATGTCACGGGCAACAGCATGGTGCAACCGTATTTTGGCTTTCCGCAAATGCTGTCCCATTTGATCGAAAGGCCGGTGAGCGTCAACTGGAAGCCAGGAGATGTGGGTTTCTGGATTGTGCTGATGGAGTACCTCGAATCTGACGCGTTTCGCAAGCATGCTCCGCAGGTGCTGGTCTGGCAGCTTTTCGAGCCCAATCTTCATTTGGGCCCTGATGCAAAAGGACTTTGGGACAGCGCCTCGGTGATCTCCGCGCAAGACTGGAGCCGAAGGCTCGCCGCCGCGCTGCCTGCACTGTGATGCCCACGTCGCCTGGTCACCGGCGATTTGCTGCGGTCGTTGCGCTCGCGTTGGCAGTTGCTTTTCTCTGGGGCGCGGTGCGCCTGGGTGAGTTGCGCTTTGCACCGAGCGAATGGAAACCCTCCACCTGGGTAGATGGCCACGCTGGTCGGTCTCTCAACGCTGCACTCGGTACGCTGCCTGGGCAAACGTTTATGGACCGGTGGTCAAACGCATTTCGCTACCGTTGGCTGGGCGATATGGGCAACCAAGTGCGAGAAGGTTGTCCGGGGTGGCTGTTCTATCGCGACGGATTGCGGGTGTCGAACGGCGGCGAGCAGGCCTTTTTACAAAGGGTTGCTTTGATGCGCCATTGGGCCGTCCGGTTTGAAAAGGCCGGTGTACGCCTGCTGGTGGTCACCGTGCCCGACAAATCACGCATTGAAGCCGGGCATCTTTGTGGCTTGCACCAAGATGCGGCGTTGCAAGCTCGCTGGGCGTCATGGCAAGGCGAACTCGCTAGCGCCGCAGTGCCCTTTGTGGACGTCCGCACTTCATTGGCTGCACTCCCGCAAGCGTTCTACCGGACCGATGTGCACATGCTGCCCGCTGGCGCTGAGGCTGTGGCCGAGCGCATTGCGCAAGAAGCACTGCCGCAGCTTGGTGGTCTGGGCCTGCAGCAGTTTGCGCAGGTGCGTGCTGCCCATACCGCGCCGCGTATGGGCGACCTGATCGTGCTGGCAGGTCTGGAGCACGCGCCCGATGGGTGGCGCCCTGATATTGAGCAAATTGTTCCGGAGCGCATCGAGGTGCAGCGGATGGGCGGGCTGCTCGATGAAGGGGCTCCGCCGGAAGTGCTTCTGGTGGCAGATTCCAACGGACTGCGCAGCGAGTTGTCTGAGCGACTCGGTCGCAGCCTCGGCCGCGAAGTCTGGAATCTGAGCCAGGACGGGGGCTATTTTTCCGGTGCAATGTTGGCAGCACTCGCTCGCCAGGACACCTGGCCGCGCAGCCTGAAACTGGTCGTTTGGACGTTTTCTGAACTGTCGCTGTCGTTGCCGCTTTCGGTTCAAGAGCAGCAGGCCTTGGCCACCATGCAGTGAGCGCGCAGTGCTGTTTAACTCCTACCTCTTTCTGTTTCTTTTTCTGCCGGTGGCGCTGGGCAGTTACTACCTGCTCGGAGCACTGCGCCTGCGCTGGGCAGCGCTGTGGCTGTGCTTCGCATCGTTTGTGTTTTACGGCTGGTGGAATCCGCGGTTCGTGGCGCTACTGGCGGCGTCCATCCTGTTCAACTACGTCGTCAGTCGTTACGTGTTGCACCATGCCCAGCAGCGTAAGCGCCAAGCTTGGACGGTCGCGTTCGGCGTTGCCTGCAACCTCTTGTTGCTGTTTTATTACAAGTACTTTGTGACATTGCTGGGCGCTCTTGCGGGGCTTGGCCTGCACACGCAGACGCCGGATGGCATTCTGTTGCCACTGGGGATTTCCTTTTTCACCTTTACCCAGATCGGCTACCTGCTCGACTGCCGCGCAGGTCTTGTCACATCTCCCAGCCTGCTCAACCACACGCTGTTCGTCACATTTTTTCCTCATCTGATTGCGGGCCCCGTGCTGCACCATAAGGAAATGATGCCGCAGTTCGCCGAACCCGAGAACTACCGTTTCAAGGCGGAAAATCTCTCGATTGGCGGCACGCTTTTTGTGATCGGGCTGGCCAAGAAAGTGCTTTTTGCGGACAGCATTGCGCCCTATGCCGACGAAGGTTTTGCCGCACCGCACAACCTGCAATTTTGGGGTGCGTGGGCCACCAGTTTGGCCTATGCCATGCAGCTGTATTTCGATTTTTCGGGCTACTCTGACATGGCCCTTGGGCTGGCCAAGATGTTTGGTATTCGTTTCCCGCTCAACTTTAATTCGCCGTACAAAGCGCCCTGCATCATTGAGTACTGGGCACGCTGGCACATGACGCTGACGCGCTACCTCACCGCGTACCTCTACTATCCTTTGGCCATGCAGATCTCGCGCTGGCGCACACGTCGGGGCCTGCCTGTGGGGTCTGTTGGTAGCCGCACCGCTACAGGGTTTGCGCTGATGATCGCAACGCCTACTCTGTACACCATGGCGCTGGCAGGCGTCTGGCATGGTGCGGGGTTGCAATTTTTCATCTATGGCGTGCTGCACGGGGCGTATTTGTGCGTCAACCACGGTTGGCGCATTCTGATGGCGGGACGGGTGAAGCCCCAGCGCGCATGGACGCAGTGGCTTTACCACAGCGCTTGCGTGCTGCTGACCTTTGTCGCCGTCATGGCGGCGTTTGCGTTTTTCCGGGCCTCTGGTGTTGGCGACGCTTTGGCCCTGCTGCACGGCATGGCCGGTCTGCAGGGCTTCGAAGTCTGGCAGTGGCCCGGGTCGGTGCTGCGAGAGGTTGGTGGGCCAGAGGCCTGGCGCTTGCTGCTGGGCCGGCATTTGCTCGCACTGTATTTGGTGCTGCTCTTGGTGATCGTGTGGTTGGCGCCCAACTCGCACCAGATTTTGGGACACTTTTCACCGGCACTGGCGCGTGCCCAAGAGGCTCGCCTGCCCTGGCTGCGCTGGAAGCCAAGCATCGCCTGGTTGGGCGTGTTTCTGGTCACTTTGTTCTTCTGCCTGATCCACCTGCACCGGGAAACCCGGTTTCTTTACTTCCAGTTCTGATGATTGATTTATTCGCCAACATGGCAGTTTTGAAGGTGGCTCGGCGCAGCGTGTGGCTGTGCGCACTGGGTGCATCGGGACTGCTGCAGGCACAAGAAGGTGCGCTGTCTCAGCTTTATGCCGCGCGGCCTCCGGCGGGTTCGTCGTACGTGCGCGTGGTCAATCCGCAGGCCAAACCACTGCAGGTGCGCATTGGCAAGGGGCCTGTGCAAAGCGTGGGCGCGAAGGCCCCGGCCAGCACCTACGCCATCGTGCGCGGTGGGGAAAATTTCCCTGTGCAAGTCGGCGGCGCCGAGGTCGCCAAGTTGCAGGTGCCGCCAGACAGTTTTCACACCCTGGTGCTTCGCGGTACAGACAAGGGCTATGAGTTCACGTCTTTGGACGATACGGGCGATACAGAAGACGCTTTGAAAGCGGAGCTGCGTTTCTATAACCTTGCGCAAGGCTGTGATCAGGCGCAACTGGCGCTTGCGCCATCGGGAACACCTGTGTTTCGTACGGTGGCTGCCAATACCTCTGCCGTGCGCTCGGTCAACCCGGTGCGTGCAGCGGTGGTGGGCCAGTGCGGCGCCGCCACTACGCCGCAGCAGGATTTACCAGCAATGCAGCCGGGCGATCACCTGAGCTTATTTCTGATGGGGTCTGCGCAGTCGCCAGTGCTGCTGATACAGACCAACCGCACCGATCCGTTCACGCGTTGAACAGGAAATAGGGCGTGAAGGCCGCATGAAAACTGGGTGTTTTCACACGCAGTTTTGTAATTGACGCGCCGTTGTTCGTTGCGCTTGCAGATCGCCTTCTTGTGCTGGTCATAAAGACCATCGAAGGCCGCCTCGGCCTGTGCTTCCCATGTGGCCATTTCACGCGTTGAGCGATGTGTAGAGCGCTGCCAGCGCGGCGCGGTCGATCTTGTAGTTCACCGAGACCGGCATGCGCTCGCAGGGTATCAACTCGGTTGGCAGCATGTAGTGCGGCAGTCTTTCCGCCAGAAACGCTTTCCAGTGAGTGAGTTCGGCGGGAAGGGTTTGCGCTGTATTGCCAGTTTCAACAAAGGCGACAAGGCGCGCCACAGCGCCGTCGGCACGTCGCAGGGCCACAGTTGCGGCGGCGCGGCTGCCGGGAAGGGTGGACAGGGCTGCGTCTACCTCGAGCAACTCAAGGCGAAAGCCATTGAGTTTGATTTGGTCGTCAATGCGCCCGTGGCAGTACAGCATGCCGTCGGCTGTTTCGGTGCCCAGGTCGCCGGTGCGAAAACCGCGCTCTCCGCTGCGCACAAACATGCGACTGGCGTTCAGGTCTGGACGGTTGAGGTAGCCTCGCATTACGTGGGGACCGGCAATGCACAGCTCGCCCTCGTCGCAATACACGGCGCTGCCGCGTTTGGCGCGACCTATGGGCATCACGGCGTCGCTCGCCAAGTGGGCGTCTTCGACGCGCAGCAAGGTGGTGGCCACCGTGGCCTCGGTGGGGCCATAGGTGTTGAGAATGGGCAGGTCCGGGAATCGTTTGCGCAGGGTGCGCGCCAATGGCACCGGAAGTGGTTCACCACAAAACAGAAGGGTGCGCAGGCTAGGCAAGCCGGCCTGGCTGAACCCGGGGTTGAGCAGTTGTTGCTGGGCGAACGAGGGTGTGGACACCCAGGTGCTGACCTGGTGCTGCGCGATGAGTGCTGCTACTTTCAAGGGCGAGCCGGCGGTGTCGCGCCCGAGCATCATGATGCTGCCACCAAGCGCCAGCGTGCCGAACACGTCGTAGAGCGACACATCAAAGCTGAATACGGTGTGGTTCAGAAACACCGGCTGCGGGCCCAGGTCAAAGTCAAGGCGCATCCAGTCGATTAGCCCTTCTACGGCTTCGCGGCCGATCTGCACGCCTTTGGGCTGGCCGGTGGTGCCCGATGTGAACATGATGTAGCACAGCG
>JBQMQB010000013.1:0-1992 GCA_052172715.1 Giesbergeria sp.
AGGCCCAAAATGCCGCCCCAGTCTTGCACCACCAGCACACAGCGCTGCAGATCAAGGCGCTCAACAAACTCAAGCAGCACCTGGCGGTGCCAGTCAAACTGGTGCGCCGCATCTTTCTTGGGCTTGTCGCTCTTGCCGAAGCCGACCAGGTCGGGCGCCACCACACGGTCGCCTGACGCCAGAAACACCGGAACCATGTGGCGGTAAAGGTAGCTCCAGGCCGGGTTGCCGTGCAGGCACAACCAGGTGCGCGGCGCGTTCTGCGGGCCTTCATCCAAGTAGTGCATGCGCAGACCGGCCAGTGCGGGAAGGTCGCTCAGGTAATGCGGCGCCCAGGGGTAACCCGGCAGGTCGGCGAAGCGTGCTTCGGGCGTGCGCAGCGCATCCTGGCGCAGCGGGTGGGCAGCCAGGGCACGGGTGCGTTGCTCGCTGCGGCGGCCTTTGAAAAAGGTGTCGAGCAAGGCGCTGCATTCCTCGGCCCGCACGCCGCCCACGACTTGCGTCTGGTGGTTGAGCTTAAGGTTGGCAAACAGGTCGAGCACCGAGCCGGCAGCACCCGTCTTGGGGTCTGCAGCGCCAAACACCACGCGTGCTAGGCGGGCATGCAGCATGGCACCGCTGCACATGGCGCAGGGTTCGAGCGTGACGTACAGCGTGCAGTCACTCAGCCGGTAGTTGCCAAGCCGTCGCGCACCGGCGCGCAGCGCGGCAATCTCGGCGTGGGCCGTGGGGTCATGGTCTTGCAGCGGTGCATTGCGGCCGGTGGCGAGCACTTCGTTCCCGCGCACCAGCACGGCGCCCACGGGCACCTCGCCAGCATCGGCTGCGGCGCGGGCCTCGGCCAGCGCAAGCTGCATAAAATGCGTATCAGAGTCCAAAATGCTATACTATTTATAGCTATTAGCGCTTACTGAATAAGCGTTAGCGGCCTATTTTCCTTAAATATCATTCTGCAGGCTCCGCTCTTGGCTGGTTCAGCGCGCTGTCCAGCGCCTTCTGGTACTGCTGCTGGATTTGCTGGCTTTGCTCCCGCACGGTGGCGGGTGCCGAGGCACCGCTGGCAGCAGGCCCAACGTGCAGCGTCGGGATGGCTGCGCGGGTGGTGTCCAGGCTCTTGCGCGTCATTAGCGCGACGAGCGCCAGCACCACCAGCAATCCGATAAGTCCAAGTCCTGCACGCATCTCACACCTCCCCTACGGGCACGAGGCCCAGCGTTTCCATCCATTGGGCCAGCGCCTGCGCATCGGCGTCGCCAGCGCGGTAGCGGGCGTACAGCGCGGCGTGCGATTCGGGGCGATGCTGGTTGAGTTTGAGCGTGCATTGCAGCTCCGTCACCCGCAGCTCGAAACCGACAATGGCCTTGAGCATCTTGCCCGTGTAATCCTCGGGGAGCGCGCGCCACTGGGCAGCGTAGGGCGGCTCGTGCTGGCCGATCAGCGCCTTCAGGAGCGCGTCCTTGCCCTGTGCATCGTCCACCAGCGTCGCTTCGACGCGGCAGTGCACGGCCAGGTAGTTCCAACTCGGCACACGCGCCAGATCGGGGTACACCGCAGGCGAGAGGTAGGCCTGCGGTCCAAGAAAAGTCACCAGCGCTTGTGGCCGAGCTTCCAGGTAGCGCCAGTGCGGGTTGGCGCGCGCGCAGTGGCCCAGCAACACTTGCGCTCCGTCCTGCTCGCGCAACTGCAGCGGCAGGTGCGAGACCACAGGAAACCCAGCGTCGTCGGTGGACACCAAACTGGCCAGCGGGTGCGCTCGCATCAGCGCACGCGCATGTGCCGGGTCGGTGGAGCGCAATTGCGGGGGCTGGTACATAGCGCGTGCGTGTTGTGAAGAAAGTGATTGCGTTTCCAAATCCTTCGTGTCTAGGCACGAAGCCGCAGGCAGTGCGGTAGCACGACAAGGCGAAGCAACGACGACACGGGGGGTTTAGAAATGGAATCAGTTCAGCGCGACGCGCGAACCATCCTTGTAGGTATAGAGCGTGACGGCGG
>JBQMQB010000013.1:2092-18266 GCA_052172715.1 Giesbergeria sp.
AATCAGTTCAGCGCGACGCGCGAACCATCCTTGTAGGTATAGAGCGTGACGGCGGGTTCCGTCAACTCGCCTTTGGATGTAAACGCAATGTTGGCCGTAACGCCGCGGTACTCTGACTTGAGGATAAAGGGCGTGAACACCTTCGGGTCGACAGAGTCAGCGCGCTTCATCGCATCGACCAGCACCATGGCGGCGTCGTAGGCGTAAGGGCTGTAGATTTGGAACTGGCCGGGAAACTTGGCGTCGTAGCGTTTTTTCCACTCGGCGCCGCCTTGCATCTTGTCCACCGACGCACCGCCGGTGGCGCAAGTTACATTGCGCAGTGTGGCGGCCTTGGCGGCCAGTTCGGGCAGCTTGGGCGTGCACATGGCATCGCCACCAAAGAACTTCACGTTGGCCAAGCCAAGCTGTTCCATCTGGCGCAGCATGGGGCCGGCCTGCGCATCCAGGCCGCCGTAGAAAATAGCGTCTGGCTTGGTGCTCTTGATCTTGGTGAGGATGGCCATAAAGTCGGTCGCCTTGTCGGTGGTGAACTCTTCGGCCACCACGTTCATGCCTTCTTTCTTGGCGGTCGCCTTGAACACCGAGGCCACGCCCTGGCCGTAGGCGGTGCGGTCATCAATGATGGCGACGTTCTTGAGCTTGTAGAAATGCGCCGCGAACAGCGCCAGCGCGCCGCCGAGCGCATTGTCGTTGGCGATCATGCGGAACGTGGTCGGGTAGCCCGGCTTGGTCAAATCGGGGTTGGAAGCCGATGCGGTGATGTTGGGCAGGCCGCACTTGGCGTACACCGAGGCAGCGGGAATCGACGTGCCCGATTGCAGGTGGCCCACCACGCCAGCAGCTTGCTGGTCACACAGCTTTTGCGCCACGGCAGTGGCCTGGCGCGGGTCGCCCGCATCGTCCTCGGCAATCAGCTCAAAACGGATCTTGCGCCCACCAATCGTGAGCTTTTCGGCGTTCAAGTCGTCGATCGCCATGCGCACGCCGTTTTCGGTGTCCTTGCCGATGTGGGCAATGCCCCCGGAGATCGGGCCGGCATGGGCAATTTTTACGACCTGAATGTCTTGGGCCGAGACGGCAGAGGCACCCAAGGCAAGGGCAGTAGCAAGACTCAGGCGCAGAGCCAGCGGCGGGCGGGTCGAAAACACGTTCATCACTCTCAAACTCCAAACGGGTAACAAAAAAACCCCGCAACGGGGCAGCGACGGCAAGCACCGCTAGGAACGCCGATATCGTAGTCGCACAGGGACACCCGCACGGGCAAGTGTGGCTTTAGAAAACGATGATCTTGATCACAGCAGAGAGTTTGTTGACAGGCGGCTGCCGTCGGATTTTGATTCGCCGCCTGTCTCAGACACGGCCCACACCGCGCACGCCCACACGACCGACTTCAGCCCAGCACTTGCTTGAGTGCCGCGTCGTACAGGTTGGTAAGGCGGTCTGTCACCTCCAGCAGGCGCTCGCTCGTGGTGGCCACATCGGCCAGCCCGCGCGCATCGGCCTTGCGCTGCAGGGCCGTGCTGAAGAACAGCCATTGCCCATCGCCCAGCGCCAACTCGTCCCGAATGGCCGGCGTGGAAAGTGGCGCTGCCGCCAGGGTAACCATGGCTTTTCGAAACTCTTCTGCATCGCTCACCAGTTGCCCCCGCGCGCCCTTGTAATCACCGCCGGTGGCCAGCAAAAAGTAGTTCTTGGCAAGCCGCTGTGAGAGTGCGCGCTGGCGCCCTGCCAGATTGACCAGTTTCGCGGTTGCCACTTTGGACGATTTCTCAAACGCTTCGGTCGCCGTATCGGCAAGTGCCTGCATGCGGTCGGCCTGCGCCGCCACGGCAGCCACCGACTGCAGGCTGGAGGGGGTGACCAGAAGCGCATCGAGGGCATCCGCCGATTTGTGGACCTCGGCGACTTGGTTGGCCAGTTCAGCGGGCCAGGGCACGCTCGCCAGCTCATCAAAACCTGAGCGCACCAGCTTTCGCGCCGAGACCATCACGCTGGCCGCCTGATCGGGAAGCACAGCCAGGTGCATTTGCGCGTAGGCCTTGGCAATGCGCTGCGAGAGCGCCCGGTAGCGGGCAATGCGGTTAATGGCAGTCGACACCGCCATCTGCGCTTGGGCTGCACCCACGGTGGGAAGCAGAAAGACGGCTGCCAGCGTTTGCACGACGGCGCGACGGGTGGTAGGGCGAGAACAGCTGCTTACAGAAGTCGAAATCACAGGGGGCTCCAGAAGGCCCGGGAGGGGCCCGAAGGTGCCATTGTGGGACGCCGAAACATTTGCTGACATGACCCGCATCAAGCAGCAAGCGCGCAGCACAAACACCAGAGCCATTTTCTGCAGACGAAGGTGCGCGATGCGACGTTCGGGCCTCACCTCAACCAAGTGCAAGGAACACACTGCAAGTGAGGTTTTGCACTCGCAATATCCCTATTCAGGGTGTGCGGCAAAATCGGAGGATGGCTGAACGCGTAATTCCTCTGGTCGATGCACGGGTGGCAGCACTTGCCATTCCTGGCCGCGCTGGCGCGGCAACCGCCGGCTTGCTGACCGATACGCTCGGTAGGCCGCTGCGCGACCTGCGCATCAGTGTGACCGACCGCTGCAACTTCCGCTGCAACTACTGCATGCCCAAGGACGTGTTCGACAAGGAACACGCCTACCTGCCCCACAGTTCGCTGCTCAGTTTCGAAGAAATCACCCGACTGGCGCGCATCTTTCTTGCGCACGGCGTGCGCAAGATTCGCCTCACCGGCGGCGAGCCGCTGCTGCGCAAAAATATCGAATCACTGGTGGCGCAGCTCGCCGAACTGCGCACGCTCGATGGCTGCGCGCCCGACCTCACGCTCACCACCAACGGTTCACTGCTGGCACGCAAGGCACGCGCCTTGAAGGAGGCGGGGTTGAACCGCGTCACGGTCAGCCTCGACGGTTTGGACGATGCGGTGTTTCGGCGCATGAACGATGTCGACTTCCCCGTGGCCGAGGTGCTGGCGGGGATCGACGCAGCGCGCGAAGCGGGATTTTCCGGCATCAAGGTCAACATGGTGGTCAAGCGGGGCACCAACGAGCACGAAATTGAGCCCATGGCGCGGCATTTCCGCGGCACCGGCACCACGCTGCGCTTCATTGAATACATGGACGTCGGCGCCACCAACGGCTGGCGCATGGACGAGGTGCTGCCGTCGCGCGAGCTCATCGCGCGCCTGCGCGCCGAGCTGCCGCTAGTGCCGCTTGAGCCCAGCGCACCAGGCGAAACCGCCGAGCGCTGGGGGTACGCGAACGCCAGCGGGCAACACGACCCACTGCTCGGCGAAATTGGCGTGATCAGCAGCGTCACCCAGGCGTTTTGCGGCGCCTGCAACCGCGCCCGTCTTTCCACCGAAGGGCGCATGTACCTGTGCCTGTTCGCCGGCCAGGGCTACGACCTGCGCGCGCTGCTGCGCGGCGGCACCAGCGACGCAAATCTGAGCGAGGCGATTGCCGCCATCTGGCAGGGCCGCACCGACCGGTATTCCGAACTGCGCGCCAGCCTGCCGGCCGATGCAACGCCTGCAGACGGTGGACCACGGCGCATCGAAATGAGCTACATCGGTGGCTGATGCACCGGGCTTCTTCCTCTTCTTCTCGTGCGCAGCGCACCCCCGCGCAAACCCACCGCAATGATTGAACCCCAGGACATTACCGGCCTGATCCTCGCCGGAGGCCGTGGCTCGCGTATGGGCGGTGTGGACAAAGGCCTGGAGCCCTTTCTCGGCGTACCACTGGCGCTGCATGCGCTCTTGCGTCTGCAGCCACAGGTGGGCACGGCCATGCTGAACGCCAACCGCAACCTGGACATCTACCGAAAATTCGGCGTACCGGTATGGACCGACGCCGATACCGACTATGCCGGGCCGCTATCGGGCTTTGTCACCGGCTTGGCGCACTGCGCTACCCCTTGGCTGCTAACCGTCCCGTGCGACACGCCGCTGTTTCCGACAGACCTCGCCAAGCGCCTGGCCGCGGCGGCAGAGCGCGAGCAGGCCGATATCGCCATGGCCACTGCGCCCGAGACGGGCCGCGATGGCACCAAGCGCCTGTGGCCGCAGCCGGTGTTCTGCCTGCTGCGCGCGGGTTTGCTGCACAGCCTGCAGGAGTTTACCCAGGGCGGCGGGCGCAAAATCGACACATGGACTGGCCAGCAACGCCGTACCACCGTCCCTTTTGATGCTCCGGGCGACGACCCCAGCGCCTTCTTCAACGCCAACACCCTCGCCGAACTGCACGCGCTGGAATCACGCGGCCAGCTCCTGGCGCCACACGCACACCCATGAACCGCCTCGACCAGATTGCTGCCAGCCTGCAAGGCTTTAACCCGCAAGCGCTCAGTGCCGCGCAGGTCAGCCAGTTTCTTGAACAACTGGTGGAACCCGTGCAGGAGCACGAAACGGTGGCCCTGCACACCGCGCTGGGGCGCGTGCTCGCTGCGGACGTGGTCTCGCCACTGAGCGTGCCGCCCCACGACAACTCGGCCATGGACGGCTTTGCCTTCGACGGTGCGCAGTTGCAACCCAACCAAAGTTTGCGTCTGCAGGTAGTGGGCACGGCGCTGGCAGGCACGGCTTGGCACGGCACGGCGAAAAACGGCGAATGCGTGCGCATCATGACCGGAGCGGTCATGCCCGCAGGCCTCGACACCGTGGCACCGCAGGAGCTGACGCAGATGGACGGCGAGTACATCACGCTCGCCGCCAACCTGCTGCACGCAGGCGACAACCGCCGCTTTGCCGGTGAAGACCTGATGCAGGGCGCAGTGGCACTTGCGGCGGGCGAACTGGTAACGCCTGCGGCACTCGGCCTGTTCGCCAGCTTGGGCCTGGCGCAGGTGCCGGTGCTGCGGCGCCTGCGCGTAGCGTATTTTTCCACCGGCAACGAAATTTTGAGCCCAGGCGAACCACCGCGCGAAGGCGCGGTGTACGACAGCAACCGATTCGCGTTGCTCGGCCTGCTCACGCGCCTGGGCGTAGAGCCCATCGACCTGGGCGTGGTGCGCGACGACCCCGCACTGCTGCGCGAAGCGTTTGCGAGTGCCGCAGCGCAGGCAGATGCCGTGATCACCAGTGGCGGCGTCAGCGTAGGCGATGCCGACCACACCCGCAGCCTGATGCGCGAGCTGGGCGATGTGGCGTTCTGGCAGATCGCCATGCGCCCAGGTCGACCCATGGCGGTAGGCAGGATTACCGGCACTAAAACATTGGCAAAAACCGCTTCTAACGCTTGTACAGAGGGCGCAAACAGCTCACTTTTCAATAGTGAATCTACGACAGGTGATGCCGTGCTCTTCGGCCTACCCGGTAACCCGGTGGCGGTGATGGTGACCTTTCTTGCCTTCGTCCGCCCAGCTCTGCTGCGCATGATGGGCTGCACCCGCCCGGCGCCGCCGCTGCTGCGTGCCCGCAGCAGCACACCGATCCGCAAGAAACCGGGCCGCACCGAATACCAGCGCGGCTGGGTAGGCACCGGCGCCGACGGCCAACTCGAAGTGTGCGTGGCCAGCAACCAGGGCTCAGGCGTGCTCAGCTCCATGGTGCGGGCCAACGGCCTGGTCGTGCTACCGCACAGCAGCGGCAATGTGGCGCCTGGTGACATGGTCGAAATCATGGTGTTCGACGGTGTGATGTGAAGTCGCTCGATTGCATTTCTTTCGGACGAACCCAATGCACCTACAACACCCAAGAAAACCGACACAAAATTCTTAGGTGGCCACATGAAGCTCTATCTCGCCTTGGTTTCTGCATTCGTCGCTTGCGCCTGCAACGCGGAAGATATCGACTGCAAAAATTTAATGACTACAGATGCAGTGAATTTTTGCGCGGCCAAAGAGGTTGAGGCAACGAATACACAGCTAAAAATCTATATTGCCAAAGCAAAAAATAGATATTCCAATGAAAAATCGGTTCTAGAGTCAATCGACGCAGGACAGCTGGCTTGGCTCGCCTACCGTGAAAATCACTGCGAATCGGTCTATGAAATATGGTCAGACGGAACCATTCGTGGAGCAATGGCCCTTCGGTGTAAATTGCGGCTCACCAAAGAACGCACCCATGCCGTTTGGGGGGATTACCTCACCTACATCGACACAACACCACCTTTGTTGCCAGAGCCAAAATAGGCAAAAACCGTGTCAGCTGGTCGTTGATTGGTTTGTGAATTTCCGGGAAATATGGGGCAAGCTGCATTGGCCTCACCGAGGTGCGACAGCCGTCACAGCACAAGTGGGGTGATACAGGCCTCCCCTGCTCTCTTGCATAACTGAGGCTGACCGGTCTGTATCGCCCACAGTCAATCCCATACGTCTGCGGCAACCAGCCAACAACGAAGCGCTACGCTATGGGCTAGGCCGACCCAGGATTCAAAGATGCCCTACACCTCCCAACACCTCTCTGCAGAACCCAGCCGCGAGCAGGTTGATCAGCGCGTCGAACCCACGTTGCTGGAATTCGGCACGCCTTGGTGCGGCCATTGCCAGGGCGCGCAACCGCTCATAGAGCAGGCCTTGGCGCGCCACCCCGAGGTGGCGCACACCAAGGTCGAAGATGGCAAAGGCCGACCACTTGGCCGCAGCTTTGCCGTCAAACTCTGGCCGACATTGGTGTTTCTGCAAGGCGGACAAGAGGTGGCGCGATTGGTGCGGCCACCATCCGCCCAGGCGATTGACGAGGCGCTCGCCAAAATCACCCGTTGATTCGGCCAGTCGGCTTTCCCTGCCATGGTGAGAGCAATCGCGGCAGCACCCGCGTTGCCTGCTGTATCGACCGGGAACCAGAGCACCCGAAAAAAAGCATCAGTGTGCCGCCAGTGGCGCGTTCACTGCGTCCTTGCGTGCACCCGGCACGCTACCCCGGGCCAGCAGCGCGTACATGGTAGGCACCACGAACACGGTGAGCAGCGTGCCCAGCAGCATGCCGCCCACAATCACCCAGCCAATCTGGCTGCGCGTTTCGGCCCCCGCGCCGCGCGCCAACGCCAGGGGCAGCGCGCCCAGCACCATGGCGCCGGTGGTCATAAGGATAGGGCGCAGGCGCTGGGCCGAAGCTTTCACCAGGGCGTCGAGCATCTCCACACCCTGCTCGCGCAACTGGTTGGTGAATTCGACAATCAAAATGCCGTGCTTGGTGATCAGGCCCACCAGCGTGATAAGGCCAATCTGGGAATACACGTTGAGCGAACCACCGCTCCATTGCAACGCCAACAGTGCGCCAGTGATCGACAGTGGCACGGAGAGCAGGATCACCAGCGGGTCGACAAAGCTCTCAAACTGCGCCGCCAGCACCAAAAAGATGAACACCAGCGCCAGAACGAACACCACGCCCAGCGCGCCCTGGGAGCTGCGGAATTCGCGTGAGGTGCCGTTGAGGTCGGTGGTGTAGCCCGGTTGCAGCACCTGCGCAGCCGTCTGGTCCATAAAGGTGAGCGCCTGGCCCAGCGAATACTCGGGCGAGAGATTGGCGGTGATGGTGACCGAGCGGCGTTGGCCAAAGTGGTTCAGCTCGCGCGGGCTGACGCTCTCGCGCACCGTCACCAGGGACGACAGCGGCACCATGGTGTCGCCCCGGCCGCGCACGTTGATGGCATCAATGGCCTGCGGCGTGCTGCGCGCGCTGTCCTCGGTCTGAACGATCACGTCGTACTGCTCGGCATCGCGCTTGTAGCGCGTCACGGTGCGCCCGCCCAGCATGGTCTCAATGGCGCGAGCGACCGCGTCCACGCTCACGCCCAAGTCTGCTGCCCGTTCGCGGTTTACGTCGAGACGCAGCTCAGGCTTGTTCAGCCGCAAATCCACATCGGGCGAGAGAATGCCGGGGTTCTGCGCCATGGCAGCAAGGAACTGCTGCGCGATGGCGCTGAGTTTCTCGTAGCTCTCTGAAGTCTGAATCACATATTCAAGCGGGCGCGAGCGAAAGCCCTGGCCGAGCGAGGCGGGCGTAATGGGAAACGCATTGACCCCTGCCAGGCTGGCCAGCCTGGGCTGCATCTCGTGTGCCAGAGCCAGCGTGCTGCGGTCGCGTTTTTCCCAATCTACGGTGCGAAAGATCACACTGCCCTGCGAGACCGTAGGGTTGCCAATGCTGGCGTAAATGCGATCGAATTCTGGGTAATCGCGGCCGATTTTCTCCAGCTCCAGCGCATAGCGGTTGGTGTAACTGAGGGTGGAGCCGTCCGGCGCGTTCACCACGGCCAAAATCGTGCCCCGATCTTCCAGCGGCGAGAGTTCCTGCTTCATGCGCGGCAGCACCAGCGCAATCACCACGGCACACAGCAGCATGACGCCCACCACCAGCCAGCGCGCCTGAAACAGCGCGCCGCTTGCGCTTCCCACCGCCCCGGCGCGCGCTGTCAGTACCCAGCGCAGCAGACGCGCATAGGCATCTGACAGGCGGGTGAGCCAGCGCTCCATACTGCGGTCGAACCAGTGCGGCTTGGGGTTGTGTCGCAAGAGCAGCGAGCTCAGCATAGGCGTAAGCGTGAGGGCAACAAAGCCCGACACCACCACGGCGCCAGCGAGCGCCAAAGCGAACTCCACAAAAAGGCGGCCGGTTCGGCCCGGCGTGAAGGCGAGCGGCGCGTACACCGCCACCAGCGTGAGTGTCATGGCGACGATGGCAAACCCGATTTCACGCGAACCGCGAATGGCGGCGGCGAAAGGGGTCATGCCTTCTTCGATGTGCCGAAAAATGTTCTCTAGCATGACGATGGAATCGTCCACCACCAAACCGATGGCAAGCACCAGCGCCAGCAGCGTCAAGGTGTTGATAGAAAAACCCGCCAGCTGCATCAGCGCAAAACTGCCGACCAGGCTCACCGGAATGGTGACCAACGGAATAATGGAGGCGCGCAACGTGCGCAGGAACACGAAAATCACC
Source organism: Giesbergeria sp. (assembly GCA_052172715.1). Classification (GTDB taxonomy): domain Bacteria; phylum Pseudomonadota; class Gammaproteobacteria; order Burkholderiales; family Burkholderiaceae_C; genus Simplicispira. Next base: position 10,997 of record JBQMQB010000013.1, read on the forward strand.
ACCGCCACCAACAACACGGCTTCGGCGATGGTGTGGTACACACTCTTGACCGAGCGGTCGATAAACACCGAGTTGTCGTTGGCGATGTCGATGCCGATATCGGGCGGCAGGTCGGCCTTGAGTATGGGCAGCATGGCGCGTACGCCTGCCGAGAGCTCCAGGGGGTTGGCGGTAGCTTGCCGCACCACGCCAACCGAGATGGCCGAACGGCCGTTGATGCGCACGTTGCTGCGCTCGCTCGCCGGACCCTCTTCGACGCGCGCCACATCAGACAGGCGCACCGCAAAGCCATTGACTTGGCGAATGACGATTGCGTCGAACTGCTCCGGCCGCTGAAGATCGGTCTGTGAGGTGACGCTGAACTCGCGCTGATCTGACTCAATGCGCCCGGCGGGAAGTTCCAGGTTGGCGCGGCGGATGGCGTCTTCCACGTCCTGCGTGGTCAGTTGGAAGGCGGCGAGGCGCTGCGGGTCGAGCCAGACCCGCATGGCGTAGCGGCGCTCGCCGTAAATGGGCACATCGGCTACGCCGGTCACCGTCTGCAGCCGCGGCTTGACGATGCGGGTCAGCAGGTCGTTGATCTCCAGCGGGCTGCGCGTCTCGCTGCTGAATGCCAGCCACATCACCGGAAAAGCATCGGCCTCGACCTTGGCAATCACCGGTTCATCAACTGCATCGGGAAGGCGGTTGCGCACCCGGGCCGTTCGGTCTCGCACTTCGGCTGCGGCGTTGTCGGCATCTTTTTCCAGGCGAAAGCGCACACTAATCTGGCTTTGTTCGGCGCGGCTGATGGAGGTAATCACATCCACCGCGTCAATACCGGCAATCGAATCCTCCAGCGGCTTGGTGACCTGCGATTCCATCACTTCGGCCGAGGCGCCGGCGTAGTTGACACGCACGGTCACCACGGGCTCGTCAATTTTGGGGTACTCGCGCACCGAAAGGCGAGAAAAGCTAACTGCGCCAATCAGCAGTACCAGCAGCGAGAGCACGGTGGCAAGCACCGGACGGCGAACGGAGATTTCAGCGATTTGCATGGCGGGGCACTGGTGGCTGCTTAGCGACTGGCTGCGCTCGCGGGCTGTCCAGCCGCGCTTGCGGAGTCGTGCGCCACATGCACCAGTGTCTCGCCGGTTTTCAACCGCTGCTGGCCAGCCGTGACCACCGTATCGCCCGCAGCGACGCCCTGGGTGACTTCCACAAAACCGTCTGCACGCATGCCCAACTGCACGGCAACGCTCTGCGCCATGGACTGCCCGTCCGCTGACTGAATCAATCGGAACAACTGCGCGCCGCTACTCTGGGGAACGACTGAGGCTTCTGGCACCACCAGAGCGTTCTTGCGCTCAGCCAGGAGCAGCGTCACCCGCGCAAACATACCGGGGCGCAGGCGCAGTTTGGGGTTGCCCAGGCTGGCGCGCACCGTCAGCGAGCGTCCGTTGGCGTCGATTTGCGGGTCCAAGGCGCGCACTTGCGCGAGAAATTGCGCACCGGGTAAGGCATCCAGTGTCACTTGCACGTCTTGGCCGACATGCACCTGGCTTTGGTAGCGCTCGGGGAGCCGGAAGTCCACGAACATCCGGCCCAGGTCTTCAATGTTGACGATCTCGGTGCCATCCTTCACATATTCGCCTACGCTCACCTTGCCAATACCGGCCACGCCGTCAAACGGCGCGGCGATTCGCAGGCGTGCGGCAGTCGCTTCTGCCAGGGCCAGTTTGGCCTGAGCGACTTGCAGGTTGGCAGCACTCTCTTCGAGCGTACGCTGGCTGACAAACCCCTGGGCCACGAGTTCGCGGTTGCGTTTGTCGTTGGCCTGTGCAATGGAGAGCTCGGCCCGCGCCTGCGCCACCTGGGCGCGGGGCAACTGGTCGTCCAACTGAACCATGAGCGCGCCTTTGCGCACCCGCTGGCCGTCGCCGAAACCAAGCTTCACGACGCGCCCGCTAACCTCCGGGCGCAGTACGACGCTGCTCTGCGACCGCAGGCTGCCGACCGCTTGCACGGTGTCGGCCAGATCGCGCTGTTGCACGCTGGCAACCTCAACGCTCACGGGCTTGGCACGCCCATCTTGCTTGGAGGGCTGGGCAACAGGATGATTGCCTGCGGCAGAGGCGCCAGCAGTGGGGCGCTGCCACCACCATGCGGCAGCCACGGCAACGCACAAGGCCACACAGGCTGTCACAAGACGAAAACTTCTGGAAGCCATGGAAAGTCCAACCCCGAATCACGAGCAAAGCAGCTTTTGAATGTAGCAGCGCACCCACATTTGCGCCGCGCGTCAGTCGCGCACGAAGCTTGCTTTACCCGCCGTTTACAGGGGACCGTCCCAGCACTTGGTCCACGCCTCGGTTGGCCAGGCCATCGGCGCGCTCGTTGCCAGGGTCACCCGAATGGCCTTTGACCCACCGCCACTCGATGCGGTGCCCAGCGCCGCTGACAACGGCATCCAAGCGCTGCCAAAGCTCCACGTTTTTCACCGGTTGCTTGGCTGCAGTGCGCCAACCGCGCGCCTTCCAACCATGGATCCATTCGGTGATGCCCTTGCGCACGTACTCACTGTCGAGGTAAAGCGTCACCGCACAGGGGCGCTTGAGCGCGGTCAGGGCCTCGATCACTGCCATCAATTCCATGCGGTTGTTGGTGGTACCCAGTTCGCCGCCGAACAGCTCTTTCTCGGTAGCGCCAGATTTCAGCACGGCGCCCCAGCCGCCAGGGCCCGGGTTGCCCTTGCAGGCGCCGTCGGTGTAAATCACGATTTCATTCACGTAGTGTTTCCAGTCTTTCCAATTCCATCGGGTGTGGCACCTGCCACACGGTTGGCCACCGGCACCTGCACGCCAGCGCGCTTGGTGCTTGTGCGCCAAGCAGGCTCAAGAAGCCGCATGCCGTGCACACGCTTGACCGCCACGACAAAGTACGCTGCACCAAAAATGGGCCAGGCGCGCGCGCCCACCGGATCCATCCAGGCAAAACGGTTGAGCCAGCGCGCACTGCGCACCGCAGGGCGGTAACAGCCAAATTCCATCGATTCAATTTCAAACCCCAGCAGCCGCAACCAGTCGCGCAAACGCCAGTGGCCAATCACTTCGCCACCATCGGGCAGGTACAAGCTACCGTATCCCAGGCGACGGTACGCGCGTGCACGCGCCTGGCGCCAGGCCCACAAGCTCACCGGGTTCAATCCGCTGATCACAAGCCGACCTTCGGGCACCAGCACGCGTGCGGCTTCACGCAGCGCCACGTGGGGGTCGTGGCTCAGCTCCAAGGTGTGGGGCAGCAGCATCAGATCAATACTGTTTTCGGGAAAGGGCAAGGCCACGGGGTCAGCGAGCAGCTCAGGTGCTGGCCCTACACCCAACAAATCGGGGTGGGCCAGAGCCCGCCAGCGGTGCGGCATGCGGTTGGCACGCAGACCGTCAAGCAGCGGCATGCCCAGCTGCAGACCGTGGTAGCCAAAGGCATCAACCACCGCTTCGTCATAGCGCGTTTGCTCCCAGCCCAGCAGGTAACTGCCGACCGGGGAGTCGAACCATTGGTGCAAACCTATAATTTGTGCGGTCATGAAGCTGTTAGCAATTCCCGCGTTCTCCGACAACTATCTTTGGTTGCTGCACGACACGCGCCAGGCCATCGTCGTCGACCCGGGGCAGGCAGAGCCTGTATTGGAGTGCCTGCGGGAGCATCGGCTGGCGTTGCAAACCATTCTAGTCACCCACCACCATGGCGATCACGTCGGCGGCGTGGCCGCGCTGCGCGAAGCCACTGGTGCGCACGTGGTCGGCCCCGCCACCGAACGCATTCCTGAGCCTGTAAATGGCGTGCAGCAGGGCGATACGGTCGAGGTCTTGGGTTTGCGCTTCTCGGTGCTAGACGTCCCTGGCCACACCGCAGGCCATATTGCATACTACGCCGAATGCCCAGGCGATGCGCCGCTGCTGTTTTGCGGCGATACCTTGTTCTCGGGTGGCTGCGGGCGCTTGTTTGAAGGCACGCCGGCGCAGATGCTTGCCTCGCTCGATGCACTCGCCAGCCTTCCCGGCGATACGCGGGTATGCTGCGCCCACGAATACACGCTGGCCAATTTGCGCTTCGCCCGCGCGGTGGAGCCTGACAATGCCGCCTTGCGCGACTACACCACCAAATGCGAGCAACTGCGCGCACGCGGCCTGCCCACCCTGCCCTCCACCATCGCCGTGGAGAGCGACATCAACCCCTTCCTGCGAAGCCGCGAGCGCGCAGTCATTGCCAGCGTGGCCGCCCACGCGCCCCACACCGATATACGCGACGAAGCGGCAGTATTTGCCGCACTGCGCGAATGGAAAAATCAGTTTTGAAAAAATTTCTGCACATCGCCTGCCTCGCAGGCGCCCTATTGCTGAGCGGTTGCGCCACAAAACTTCCAACCGCACAGCAGGCATCTGACTCCGCAACTGCCTCTGCGACCACAGCCCCTGAAAGCCACACGCCGCTTTATCCACAAGGCCCGCTGCAACCCATTACAGCAGCCCAAACCAGCGGCTACACGGTGGCGCCGCTCTTTCCCCCCACCGATATGTGGGACCGCATCCGTCGCGGTTTTGCCATGCCGAATCTGGAAGGTGACTTGGTGCGTGACCGCGAGCAGTGGTATGCCACTCGGCCCGACTACATGCAGCGCATGACTGAGCGCTCGCGCAAGTACCTGTTTCACATCGTCGAAGAGCTGGAACGCCGTGGCATGCCTACGGAGCTGGCACTCTTGCCCTACGTAGAAAGCGCCTTCAACCCGCAGGCAGTTTCGTCGGCCAAGGCGGCAGGCATGTGGCAGTTCATGCCGGCGACGGGAGACTACTTCGAGCTCAAGCAGAACGCCTTTCGAGACGACCGGCGCGATGTACTGGCATCGACCCGCGCGGCACTCGACTATCTGCAAAAGCTCTACAACATGTTTGGTGACTGGCACCTCGCCCTGGCCGCCTACAACTGGGGCGAAGGCAGTGTGAGCCGTGCCATTGCGCGCAATCAGAAGGCGGGCCTGCCTACAGGCTACAACGACCTGACTATGCCGGCCGAAACGCGGCTTTACGTGCCCAAGTTGCAGGCCGTGAAGAATATCGTCGCCAACCCGCGCCAATTTGCCACCGAGTTGCCGCTGATCGAAAACCACCCCTACTTCGAAACTGTGGACATCTCGCGGGACGTCGATGTCGCCCTGGCCGCGCGCCTCGCAGGGGTGCGCGAAGAGGATTTCAAGGCTCTCAACCCTTCGCTGCACCGCCCGGTCATTTTTGCCGCAGGCACCCCACAAATTTTGCTGCCCTGGGACAACGCCAAGGCCTTTCAGCGCAATTTCGAAGCCTATACCCAGGGCCAATACGCCAGCTGGACCGTGTGGACACTGCCATCGACCATGAGCGTGGCCCAAGTTTCACGGCAAACGGGGATGAGCGAGAGCGATCTGCGCAACGTCAATGGCATTCCGCCACACATGCTGGTCAAGGCTGGCTCGGCCTTGCTGGTACCGCGTGCGACGACCACCAAGGCGGACGTCGCCTCCAGCGTGGCCGACAACGGTCAAATCGCCTTCACGCCCGAGGTGGTGACGCGGCGCACCACCGTCAAGGCAGGCAAGCGCGAGACCGTCACCAGCGTTGCAAGGCGCTACCACATCACCACGGCCGACGTGGCCACGTGGAACGATGTGAAATCGGGCGCCAGCTTCCGGCCGGGCGAGAGCGTGGTGCTCTATCTGCCCGTGCGCATGTCGAGCAGCAAGAGCAGTACACGCCCAAGCTCGGGCAAACGCGCAGCGGGAAAACCCGCCAAGCACGCGCGCGGAGGCAAGGCGTCGAAGGTCAAACGCAAATAAAGGCTAGAACCGTAGCTGTTGCACGCCAATGAGGCCGAGTACTCCCACCAAGATCAGGTAGATTGCAACGATGGTGCTGAGTAGGCGTGGAAACACCAGAATGAGAAGGCCTGCAATCAAGGCGACCAGCGGTCCGATACTGAGGTTGATGTGCATGGCAGAAGTATCCTATTTACAAGCAATATTCAGCGGTAGCCGCTGAACAGAATGGCGATATTGACCATCAGCGCCACGCCCCAGATCAGGCTGCGCGCGGTGGCCTTGTCACCCACGTAGAGCGAGATATACACGACGCGCAGCAGCACGAAGGCAATGGCCAGCATATCTAGCCGACTCTGTGCGGCGCCAAGCTGGTGCGCAATGACCACCGCGCCAATGAAGAAAGGCAGCGCCTCGAAACTATTGGCCTGCGCAGCATTGGCGCGGGCCGAGGCGCCTTCCTGTCTGGCTAGCCAGGCGCGGGGGTTGTGGTTGTCGTATCCGCCCTCGCTGCGCCGTTTTCCCACACCGCTGCGCTTGGCGAACAAGCCACAGAAAAAAGGCAACAAGGCGACGATCAGCACGCACCAGTAGGCCAAAGTAAACACAGGAAGAGCAGAGGGATTCATGGTGTGGCAGGCCCAAAACTGGGCGTTGTAAAGCTCCAGCGCATTGTGCCGGTTTGCGCCGCAGCGTGCCGGGATCAGCGGCGATCGGCAAGCGCGTGGGCGATCGTGCCCAGGTCCACGAATTCGAGCTCACTGCCCACGGGCACACCGCGCGCCAGCCGCGTCACCACCAAACCACCCTGGCGCAGAACCTCGCTGATGACGTGCGCCGTCGCCTCGCCCTCGGCCGTAAAGTTGGTGGCCAAAATCACCTCTTGCACCACGCCGTCGCGCGCCCGCTCAAGCAGTGCCTTGACGCCAATGTCGGCCGGACCAATGCCGTCGAGCGGGCTCAAATGCCCCATCAACACAAAATACAGCCCCCGAAACGCTCCAGTACGCTCAAGTGCGGCCTGATCGGCCGGCGTCTCGACCACGCACAGCCGCGTCGCATCACGCTCCGGGTCCAGGCACACCGCGCACACCTCCGCCTCAGTAAAGGTGTGGCAGCGCGCACAGTGCCGCACATGCTCCACAGCCCCCGCCAGCGCCTGAGACAGCACGCGTGCCCCTTCGCGGTCGTGCTGCAGCAAATGAAACGCCATCCGCGCCGCAGACTTCGCCCCCACGCCCGGCAAGCGGCGCAAGGCCTGGATCAACAGCTCAAGGGAATGGGTGGCGGGCATAGCGAAAAATTCGACAAATCAACGGTGTCACGGTTTTTATTTTCAACCCCGCCCTCAAAGGCGTCGCAGACGGGCGTCAGGCGAGGCGCCGGCCGGCGGAAAACCGGAGCGTACTTGCTGTACGTGAGGATTCCGAGCCCCGCGCA